>NZ_JBRIMB010000041.1:0-42628 GCF_052977265.1 Shewanella sp. 0m-8
TGGCACACATCCCCTCGTCGTAAGCGGTGAAAATGCGGTTAGTACAGAGCGTAGCGAGATACATGCGCGTTTGATGTATTGAAAAGCTAGAGCGTAGCTCGTAAGACAGTGGCGATGACGAGTCATCAGAGCTGGCGGGCTATTCAAGGCATATGGATGTGTCACGAAGTGATTCATCCATCAGGCAAAGCCTGGCTTGGTAGTGATACCTATCGCTATTTTCATCCCGAGAGGGAGAAATAAGCATCTCGGAATAAAAATCAGCACTTTTTTGCCTGAATCGACATTGTTTGTGTTCTAAGATTCTACCTCTTGATAACCATGTTCAACGTAACAACGGATATCAAAATGAATGAGCAAAACAATCCAATCCAACAGTTAAATCAAACCGTCGAAACAGCGGGTGAAACAGCGGGTGAGGCAGGGCGGTTATACCAACCTTATATCTCCATGCCTATGCACTATCAACCAGGAACAAGTAATAACCAGATTGGCAAGGACCGGCGCGTATTAACTATGAAAATTGTGACGCGTTTTGGCTTAACATCGCCAACGATTATTGGCTGGCTTTACGACATTCCACACCGGCTGGCATTAGAGCATTTGAACAAACTTGTCAGCGAGAAATTACTGAGCCTTGTTACCACTCATCGTTCTATCGATGGACGCGTTTACGTGCTCGATTATGCTGGGGCGAAGTACGCCGAAGAGTTGTTATCCGTTGCGGTGTATTTTCGTGCCGGTGAGCCAAGCTTGCGAGTCAACCAAAACACCATCATGCACGACCTTATGATGCAGTACGTTCTGCTCAAAGGAGTGCACAATCAAACAAAAGTTAAGATAGCTAAACCTTACTGGTATTCGTTTGTTACCGAACCTGAGTTTAAGCGGCTTTTTAAATCCAATGATGTGCGTAATGTCGACGGTATAGCGATAGAGCCTGATGGCACTATTGCAGCTATTGAAATCGAGCATTCATTCAAGACAAAGGCTGCAAGGCAAACCATCCTATTAAAGTGGCTGCATGGCCTTAAGCATGGTTATTACGACAAGATCATGTTGTTCTCGCAATCACTGCAAATCTTCAATGACATAAAGAGGCTGCATAGCCAACTTTTTGAAGAGATGCCAATTAGGTTTGATAAGAAGACGCGACAGGTGCTACTAAGTCTGGAGGATGATGCACTGCTTAAAGCAAAGATAGTGCACCGAACGGTGCTGTGTGATGAATTGGCCAAAACTTTTTATTCGTAGCTTTGTATAACGATGAAAAGACACGCAATGTGTCTTTTCCCGGCAGAGCTATAACTTTGAATAGTCTGCAGTATTGTGGAAGCAATTGAACACTTTGGTTAAATTACTAAGCACTGACCGAAGGCTTCCCTGTTCTCCAGTATTAATAGATAGGTCATGAGGTAGTGAATTTTCTTAGTTTGTATTATTGAAGAAAATAGGTACTTAAAAATTACTCTGACGAACTTTTCGCAAGCTTATAATCCTCATTATTTTTGACTTACGCATATGATGGCCCCAATCAAATAAATGTGGAGTGAAGACGGTGTTCGCCACTCGCTTACGAATGAGGGCGGTATTGTCTGCGTTTTGCTTCTTATCACATGAGCCTTCAGCGGTTTTTGGGTGAAAAGTGTATATGCTCATAGTCTGGAAAAACTTGACGGCTTCCCCCTCATCCCGATCAGTTTGAAATTGCATATCTTCGCGCTCTTTGCTGTGACGTTATTGTCTGACTGGCTTGCTGTGATAAAGAGTTCATCCAATCACATGAGCCTTCAGCAGCTTTTGGGTAAAGAGTCTCAGCGACTTGTAATAAAATTCATTATGGATGGCACAGTTAATTCTTCTGGAGAAGAGAACCATGACAACAGCAAGGTAAGCCCACCGATGACCTATCCAAACGTAGGTAACATCACCGCACCACACTTTGTTAGGTTCAAATACATCAAACCGCTTAACAAGTAAGTTAGCGACCTGTAGATGCTCATTCCCACCTTATTTTATAACGGTGTTTATGTGGCTGGCAACTGACTAAACCAAGCTTCTTCATAAGCCTTAAAGCTCTGTAGCGGCTTAATTCAAAACCACGCACCTTAGCTATTTCTGCAACCGTTCTCGCGCCCGCAGAGCCCTGGCTCTCAGCAAAGATTGTCCTAACCTCAGATTAATGGCGTAGCTCTTCTGGACTAAGGGCTTTACCTCGGCTCGCTCAGTCTCGATAGCTGCTACGGTGGACTCCAAATACTTCACATAAAGATAGAACTGGATGATGCTCTCGTTGATCGAGTTCTTCGATTATCTTGAACTGTTCAGGAGTCGGACATCAAGAGTTCTGTAGCCTTTTTTAAAATTTCCTTTTCAAACTCAATCCGTTTAATCTTCTTTTTTAGCTCTTGAATTTCTATCTGCTCTGGCGTGATGGCTGACTCTTTAGGGTGTTGCCTGCTCGTTCATTTCTGAGCTGACTGACCTATTTACTCACTGTTGAAACACCAACACCATGTGATCTGGCTGCCAGCTCTTGCGTGTAACCTTGATCTAGAACTAACTGTGCAACTTCTAGTTTAATTGCTGCGGTATAACGCTTACGTTGTTGTGATTTCTTGCTCATTCTGTCACCCATTTTGAGTATGCATAAAGCATATCATTTCTTTCTTAACGGGTGGCTAGAAATACTATGCCACTATACCTGAAACAGAAACAAGAAATGCAGCTTAAAATTTAAGTAAAGAGTGCCAAGGACCTTGAAAAAAAACATTACTTACATCAATATGTTGCGTGATATGTTAAATGCAATATATGAATTCCTACATTTTCAAAATATTTAAAGAAAAACAGATGGAATTTGTTGGTTGGACAGAAAACGCTATAGATTTGTTCGATAAAAGATGCCTCCAGTTCGCAAAAAATCATTTAAGACTATAAATAATACAATTTTATATACAAGGAAGGTAAGTTGAATTCAAAAAGCTTTAGTGCGCAACTAAAATTAAACATTCAAGCGGGCGCCCCAATAATTCAAATAATTAGTCATGAAACGTTACGTATCCGCGCAGCAACATTTAAGGTGGCAAGTGAACTAGATACTTCTGTCTATATTTGGGATCGAACAAACGGGCTCAGAGAGTACAAGGATTCATTACTAGAAGCATTGTCTAATGACTATAAGCAGCCTCATGAAATTTTAGAACTAATCAATAATAATGAGGGTGACGATGAGATTTCGCTAGAAGGTAGTATCTTTTTAATCGAAGATTTTCACCCTAATCTACAAGAGCATGAGCATGAGAAAATCAGCAGGTTAAGAAATTTCTCCACCTCAGTTTCAACAGGAATGATCACCGATTGCACGATAATTTTATCACAACCGTATCCCCAACTACCGGCTGAACTCGAGAAAGAAATACAAGTCATGATGATGCCATTACCGGACACTCACGATTTAGAAAAATTAGCTCAACAAGCAAAACAACGTTTTCAGTTGGATGATCGTGACTTTACTCCGACACAGCAATTATTAGAAGCCGCACTTGGCCTTTCGACGAGTGAAGCACAGCTTGCTTTTGCCAAGGCAGCTTGCGAAAAACAACGGTTAACCGACGCAGAAATCCCTCTTATTGTCAGCCAAAAAGAGCAGGTAATAAGAAAAAGTGGTCACCTAGAATACTTCCACCCTAAAGCCACTCTTGATGATATTGGCGGTCTTGATAATTTAAAATCTTGGCTCAACCGCCGCAAGCAGTCTTTTAGTGAAGATGCAAAAAGCTATGGTTTAGAAACACCACGTGGCGTACTGCTACTAGGGTTACCCGGGACCGGTAAAAGTTTAGCGGCAAAAGCAGTGGCTAACGCCTGGCAGTTGCCGTTATTAAGGCTCGACATGGGCAAAATATATGGCGGAATAGTGGGGCAGTCTGAAGAGAATATGCGCCAAGCATTACAACTAGCAGAAACGCTATCGCCTAGTATTTTATGGGTTGATGAAATTGAGAAGGGTCTATCTGGCATGCAAAGTTCTGGCTCAACTGATGGCGGCACAACCGCACGGGTGTTAGGCAGCTTCTTAACCTGGATGCAAGAAAAAGAGAAACCGGTATTTGTCGTTGCAACCGCCAATAACATCGCACAATTACCGCCTGAATTACTTAGGAAAGGTCGCGTCGATGAAATTTTCTTTGTCGATCTACCTGTCGAGACTGATCGGATCGAAATACTCAACATACATCTTAAAAACCGTGACCGTCTAGATGACTTTTCCCTACCAGAAATTCAAGAACTGGCCACTATTAGCCAGGGATTTACTGGTGCAGAGCTTGAAGAAGCAGTCAAAGAAGCGATGTTTTTATCATTTGATGCCGGGCGACCATTAGCATTCAAGTATTTAAAAACCGCCATACAAAATACCTCACCATTATCATTAACTATGCACGAAATAATTGATAACACGAGAAAGTGGGCAACAGGACGTGCAGTCCCTGCCAGCAGCGAAAAACCTGAACCGTTAGATAGCAAAAAGACATCAAGCCAAGTACGTTTAAAGCAAGAAGGCGAAAATCCTTTTTTATAAGTAGAAATGGAAGTAGAGGTAGTTATGGAGAACCCTTTTTTTTCTGCGCTTGATAACATCAGCAGCATTAGTGCCGCTGGGTTATCAAAAGGCGCAACAGACACATTAACACCCTTTAGGCATTACCTCGAAAATAGCATTAAAGCATTAGAAGGCAAGCAGGTTCGCTGCCGGTGGAAACCCTTAGCTTATGAGATTTACCAATTAATACCGCAGCAAAATATTTATCAAGTAACTCCCACTTCTGTTGTTGAGGTTCAAGATAACAACTTAGGCTGGTATGAGATCACTGAAGAGATCGATGGTACACCACTTGATGATGATTTTATGCCAGATCCTGATGATACAATTATCGTCGGTAAAGGCAGAGAACGGCAGTCATTTGATATAACAGCTGAGGAATTCGTCCAAAGCTGTGGCAAATACAAACTATTCCTGCCTGGACTAGCAGAAATAAAAGCGATTACATGGTCTGGCTATCAATTAACATTACAACCTCTGAGCCTAGATCTAAGCACGCTAAACAGTGTCAAAGTTGATGGTGTTAGACATAAAGCCACCTCAAAAAACAATACCGTCACGATATCAGGGTTAATCACCCCAACATCTAAGCTAACGGTTGACGATATTGAACGTGATTTTATTATAGTGAGTGCATGCGTTCTTACCCAATTAGAAAAACTTAATCCGATTAATAATGGTAACTGCTGGTTGGTATTCAACAAAACAAAGCCAGCAATCAAACATGCTACCATCACTGATATAACACAAGACTCATTAAGTAAATTATCAGTAAGTCATTTTAGTTATCACGACAAACCATTAGTAGCACAGCAGTGGAACCTTAGTTACAAAAAAAACTCTGGGTTTTGCCTGCAAGCACACCAATCAGATCAACAAGCGATTAGTGACCTTGTTTGTAACGAATATCCGCAACTCGAACTAACGGTAAAAAAAGAGTCAATTAAAGAGCACTGGATCCAGCTTATTGAACCCGAAAATTCTGATGATAACGGTAAATCCGTTTTAGATTATTTCTTTGAAGACTACGTCAACATTCATCATGGTGAGAAAAACAAGAATAGCAATCGTGATCCTGGTTACAAGGTCATAAAATCAAAGCCTGAAGAACGTCAGTTACTATTAGCAACTAACGCCGATAAACAAAGACATAAGTCTGTATATCCTCAAATATTAGACAAATCCACCTTACGAGTTCAGGTAGATACATCGCAACTAAAAAAACAACGAGATGCGATTAATAACTTAATGCAGCGCCCAACGGCAGGACAAGCAACGCTAATTAAGCTTTTACAAAACCGGGATAATATCCAGTGGCCACTCCTAACTCCCTACGCCAAATCAATTGACTGGAAAGTACTAAGCGATCCTAATTTTGATGGTTGTAAAGAGCAGCGCGAGTTTGTCACCAAAGCATTAGGCTCTAGTGATTTTACCATCTTAGATGGCCCGCCGGGCACAGGTAAAACGACCACAATCTTAGAATTAATTGTTCAATTAGTACGCCAAGGTAAGCGCATTCTGCTGAGTGCCTCAACGCATGCTGCAATTAATAATGTGTTAGAGAGGGTTGAAGAAAATGACCTGCTTGATGAAATATTCCCACTGCGTATTGGTGATGAAAATAAAGCAACAAATGTTGAACATTTTCAGTATGACAATCAACTAAGCAGCATCAATAGCGAATTATCTGGTGATATTTCGGAACAAATATTAGTCGATTCTTCTAATTTAGTATGTGGGACTACCATTGGGATTTTAAAGCTATTTCGGCAGCGAACCTTGTCATTAGATAATGGCACAGCTCCGTTTGATGTCATGATTATTGATGAGTGTAGTAAAACAACCTTCCAAGAGTTTTTAGTGCCGGCCCAATACGCTAAAAGCTTTGTATTAGTGGGTGATGTCAAACAATTATCGCCGTTTACCGATCGTGAACAAATTGTATGTAATCTACAGAAGCTAATGTTAAAGCCAGGTCGTGGCCATGAGAAATCATCCAACTACCGAACACCCGAGTTGCTATCACCAGATATCCAGCAAGCGTGTTTTTTACTCGAAGAGTTAAGAGGCGATCAAAAGAACCTCTATAACAATCAGCTAATCGTTCCTGTTTCAACTGGAGTATTGCAAGCTCTAGGTAAAGAGATAGAAGCAAGATCTCACCAGTGCGGTGAGCTTAATAAGCTATTACTTATTGGCGAACGACCAAATGAAAGTCTTAATATTTATGGCCCCCACCAGATCCTAAATAACCCAATGCCACTTTATCACCATAACATCTGTTTTATCACGCCAAACGCCTTAAATAGTTTGGAGCGCTGCCTACCAGTCGATGCAATTATGCTAAGTGAACACTGGCAATCGAAGCGCCATGCCTTTATGCATAATACTAATTACAAAAACAAACAAAGTGTTGATTTTAGAAAAGATCACAAAAAAATATCGACCGATATAAACCAAGCATACTTAAGCCGAATTAAAGAAAGCAATTGGGCAGAAGAGCTATGCTGGCGGTTAGAGCGAGAGTATTGGTTACGCTTATCATCAGGAAAAGGAAAAACCAAAGGACTTGAAACTCAGATCAATAGGTTGCTCCCCGCAGCAATTAATGTACTTGGGCGCGTGCACGGACTTAAGAATATCGCCTTTCCGTCGATCTTAGAGGCACTATCAGGTGACGGATTAGTCAAGCGTAAAGTTGACTCTGCTACCACCTTAAACCAAGGTTTTCATCACACTGAAAAATCACAGCGCCATACAACATTAACCTATCAGCACCGGATGCACCCTGATATTTCTTCTTTTCCACGCGAGCAATTTTATAACAAAAATTCGCTATTTGATGGTAAACAAGTCAGTGCGGCGCGCCAGTGGAATTATCCAAGGTATGCCAAGCATAATGTCTGGATTGATGTACAGGGCAGTGTATATAAAAACTCTAACAGCAAAGAAGTAAATCGCATCATCGATGAAATTGAACGTTTTTGTAAGTGGGCACAAGCTAAGGTCAAAAATAGCAAGAATGAGCCTTATGACATGGCGATTTTGACCTTTTACAAAGGCCAAGAAAATGCCTTACGGGAAGCGCTTCAAAAACTCACTGGCAATAACAGATCCTATGCAAAATTTGATTACCTTGGCATTCAGATAAAATTGGCCACGGTGGATTACTTTCAAGGCCAAGAAGCTGACTATGTAATGTTAAGCATGGTCAATACAACCCGAGATGGCTTTCTAGATGCGCCAAATCGCTTAAATGTAGCGATCACCCGCGCCAGATATCAGTTAGCGATTGTCGGAGACCATAGCTATTTTTCAGGCTCGCATCCGAAGCCGCATCCGCGCTCGTACTCTCCAGAATTAAAGCAGCTGTCTAAAGCAAAAACATGCCTGACGATGCGCTAAGGAAAATATAAATGAACCACCCAAACAACAGAACGCAAAAAACAACCAGTGGCTTTGGCGGACTTGAAAAATTAAAAGAGAGTACTGCTACTAAAACAATTGCAGCGTCTAACAATAAAAAACCGCGACATGCAGCTAAAGAACAGCAGTCAAATCATGGTGTAGTGAGTAATGAAAGTAACCGAGTTTTTTCAGTGTGTTTATCACGCCAACTCAATGTTAAGCGCTATCCAGTTATCGCGACTATTTGTCTACTACAAAAAAGAGATGACATCGTTAGCTTGCTCAAGCAGACGCAACAAAATCCGAGTAATTTACCGATAAGATTAACATCCTACTTAAAAATGGAAGGCCTGCTCAGCCACGACAGCACATTAACCGATAAAGCTAAACGGGTGTGCACCACGGGAAAAATGCCTATTAGCGAGCGTGGACTTTATCATATTTGGTATAGCGATAACGATCCGCTGTTAGGTACTAGAGCATTATTAATCCAACGTGATAACGCCTTTAAAGAGCCAAAACATCAGGTAATGTACAAAGGACGAGGTGCAGCTCAGTCAGCCTTTGCTATTAACTCACCGGAAAATAATCCGCAAACTCTAACGGTTAAATTTTCGGGAAATGAAAAAGAAAATAACAACAGATTAAGCACTGAAGAGATCATCTCTATTTCACCAGAGGTTATCTGTGGTGCCACCGACAATAAGACGCTCAACTTAACTTGGGACCTTACTTTAGACAGTTCAAATGTAACGCTCAAAGGTCCATTAAATATTTTATCCGGACATGATTTAAAACAAACCAGTCGGGTCGATTTTGAATTCCAACAGGGTGAATATTTCTCAAAAGCCCCTATTATTTTTTCATCACTGGCAACACATCTGAATGGACACTGGCAACAGCAGATTAAGCGAGCCAACGTTCCGTTTACGCTAACTAAACAACATCAGGGAATGCTGAGTCAATTTAGCTTAAATAATTATCCAGAATTTAAAATGGAGACTCAATATGGTCACTTTGACCATGTTAATATACAACACTTGCCAGTTGAGCCAATTCAAGAAGAAGCTAGTCAATGGCACTTGGCCTGGTTAGAGCGTTATCATGCCAGCAGCTTTAAAGAAACAGGGAGCGCGGAAGCTGATCAACTATCATGGCTTGCTCAGCCAGCACTTAAGCAATACAAATTAGTACCGTTATCGGGCAATGACCTTATTGGAACTTTATCTAAAGATAAGAATCCTCACGCTTATTGGCACTGCGCCGCAATCAATGATTTAACCCCAAGCCTTTCGTCTACTGCAGCACTGCCATTAACCTTAATTGATAAAGAACCAGTCGATATAATACAACTCATTAGAAAACTCTCTTTAGATAAGCCTTGCACCCAATTTATTTACTCAGACCGCTACATAAGAACTAACCGACAACAGTCATTGCTTAAGGTAATTGCACAACCATTAAGTAACTCTGAGATAACCATTTTTACGGAATTAAGTGACGCGGAAGCACTAGCAGATAAATGCCCGGAACTATGGAGTATAGAATCGTTCTCTAAGCGTGCCGACAATCATGACCGCTACTGGATATTTCAATCAAATGACCATACTACCGCCTGGAAATGTACCGTTAGCTTGGACTTTTTAACCAGTAAAGATTCCGCTTATTACGCTCACGGCTACCCAACATTCACTCCAATAGTTATTGAGCAACTTCCAGAATATTTACAGCGTGCACTAGCGCACAACACGCTTGAGGTAACAGCATAATGGGTACATTAGAGATACAACAAGAATCGTTTACTAAGCATTATCACGATGAATTATTGCCGCCTATTTTTATCGATCAGGGCTGCGCAGCCGAAGACAACCTCAGTTTACCTGCCTTTATTGCGGCTGTAGAACAACAAATAATTATCAATTTAATTGATAATACTCGACTGACCTTGCTACTGGCAGCAGATCAATTAACTAACGCAGACATAATTAAAGCACTACAAAATTCTGCCGATAAAGGCATCAGGATTTATTTGTATTTAGGCAATGAACATAAAAATAAACAGGCGATTAGTGCGCTATCCAGTCGCTGCTTAATTCGCACTGGCGAACCACAACAAGGAGCATTGCTAATTAGCGATCATGCTACATTTTCGCCAGTTGGTCATATCTTAAATTCATCGACTGTCTTCACCAACAATGATGACGATGACAATTTCTTTATTATATTAACAGCAGCACAAATCCAAGACACTTATCGTAGTTTTTGCCATTTATTTTGGGATAAAAGCGAAAAACAAGTCATCAAACAAGGTGAGCAATCAGACAAAGCAGTAACAAATCCTGCTGGTACCATCATTGTTAATCATCAATATCACCTGCCGGAACAATTAGCAGGTAATTTTACTCAGGTAAGTGACATAAAATTCTGCCAACTAAATCATCATGATTTAGATGTCTCATTATCAAACAAACTATTACGGGCAACTAACAGCATTCTAGACCTTAACAAGGCCGCACTAGCTGAGTCATTAGTTAATGATAATAAAAAGGTGGCACTAACAGACGTAAATATTCCCAACATAGTGGCCACAAACAGTGGCTGCTGGTTCATTCCTGATGGCGCAACAAATCAGCAGGTTAATTGGAGCCTCAAGCTCAATCACCAGCAATCGGCTGAACTCACCAACAGCCTCAACCAAGTCTTTGCAGCAGCACAATGGCAACTCGACAAATCACGTTCTGTTGAGAACATAGACTCACCATTGATGTTTGTTGATGAAGCTAACCGCGTGTATCAATGCGAACAATCTATAGAGCTTGAGCTTGACCCCATTTACACTGACAGCATGGATAGTTTTTTATACGATAACATTGAAGTTCTAACCAGTTCAGACACCGAGTTAACTCGTGAATACCTAGCAAAGAGCATTCATTATTACGTGCAACGTCATCCTCCTTACTGCCCGCAATCCGCCAGTAAATCCCAGCTATATAGCAAATGGGACAGCGCCAATAATAACTGGTTAACTGCACTAGCAGATCTGGAAGTCAAACTTGATAGACTTGATAAAAAACGCACATCGGTATCACAATCAATTTTATCTTTTTTCAAGAGCTTTTCACTTGGCCAGCAACACAAACATAAGAAACTTAAAAAGAGTATTTTTGAGCTTACTCAGCCAGACATGATCACGGCTACACCTGCCGAACGAGCAGAGCAACAAAAAAACTATCTTGACTGCTTTAAACAGCTTTCTCACGATGATGATGCCACCGACCAAGCGATAGACAAAGCCAAGCTAGAAAAGCAGTGGCACGACAAAAAAGAACAATTAACAAAGAGCTTACAGCATAAAGAAGATATTTATTCACAAGAACAACACAGCATAAATACCCTAAAAAAAGCGGAGGAAGACAAATATACTCAAGCATATAATGAGTTTGTCGTAAGTCGAGATAACGCCGTAGTAACACTCACTCAAGAGCTAGTTCAAGGTAATGACAAACTAGCGGTAATGTCACTACAGCAGGCAACTCAATGGCTCAATAAAAATAGCAAAAGCAATCCGAAATTAGCCAAGTTATTAACGCAACATTCGATGCGAGTAAAGGAGATTAAAAGTTCGCACAATAGTAAAAAAACGACAAAAGAAACTAAAGAAAGTGAAAATGTGCAACCCCAGAGGCAGATTTTAGCTAATGAAGAGTTATTTATAACTAACTGGAAAAAACAGTGTGAACAAACGCTTAATAAACAAAAAGAAGAAATCAGTAAAATCTATTTAATGGAGCCTACCGCGTTGGGTGAATGGCTAACACAGAACACCAATAAGTCATTGAAAAAAGCGCTTGAAACTCATACCCAACTCCGCAACAAAGTGACACGAGATTTAGATTCAGCACAAAAGAAACTAGATAACGCTTTTAACGACCAGAAAATTGCACAAGATTCACTTGATAAATATGGTTCTACATTTTCTTATCGTAAAACTAACGAAAGCGATGAACTAAGTAAGCAACTAGGCAACAAGAAAAGTAAAAGCCAAGCTAATAACATCAACTGGCCAAATGAAGCACTGCCAATTTATCATGAACTGGAATTATTCGAAGCAAACGCTCAACGCTATCTGACCTTATCATCACTTGATTTATTAGAGCAGGCACAGCAGGAAGCGCAACGTCTAAACGCCAAACTGTGTGCACCACAGCAAGCAAGAGAGGATACATAATGCCTGAGCAACAAATCACATTAACCATCGATGAGGAAGGTGCTATAACCGCCAAGACAAGTGGGTTCAAAGGCGAGGCCTGCTTAGAAGCGCTTGAAGAGCTGTTAGGAGAAACAACCGGGCTTATTCAGGTTAATACCACCGATGAGTATCACCAGCAACAAGCGGTTCAGTTTCGTGAAACGATTAAGTTAAGGAGTTAAGCAATGAGTGCAGTGATCAAAACAGCCACCCCTTTCACTATTAAAGAGGTACTATTTTCTGCGCTAGCAAGGCTAGGAGCTGAGCCTGTATCAATAACGGCTGAGAATATTAATAATTTTCGAGAGCAGTCGAATGTCGCCATTGGCGATATCATCACCAACCGCCGAGATTATAACGGCTTACAGCTATTTTGTTTTAATGGCGATGTCTGGCAACTGCAACATGATCAAGATGAATATGCCACTCGTATTGTATCAGCTACACAAAAACAGTATCAATCTGTGAGTCGCTTTTTAAACGAGTTAAATGTTACCTATCAAGGCTGTTATCAGGTACATCTCGACAACATTGCAGAGCTTGAAAGACAACGCATTGAGCAAGAAAGAATTGATAGGGTAGAAGCGACCCGGCAGCAGGCAATTGCCAAAGCGAAGGCACAAGGATACAGTGTAAAAGAAAAGCATATCCGAGGGAAAATTCAGTTAGTACTAACCCGCTCAGTTTAATATGAAGAACTTGTACAGTACCCAGTTTAATATTTCTCACATTGAGCCTGCCACCCATATTTATGGGCCTGGCAGGCGCTTTGCCGTGTGGCTGCAAGGTTGCTCGCTCGCTTGCAAAGGCTGTTGGAATAAACAAATGTGGTCATTTAAAGCCAACGAACTAATAGATCGCGAAACGCTACTAGCTAGAATTCTTGCCGAACAAGATATTGAAGGGATCACTTTGTTAGGCGGCGAACCACTCGAACAAGCTGAAAACACCCTCTGGCTAATCCAAGAAGTCAAGCGCCAAACGTCCTTAACAGTGATGTTATATACCGGATATACCAAGTCAGAACTTGAGCTGCAACAACTCTGGACAACCCTAGAAGCCAACGTTGACTTGCTTGTGACCGGCCGATATCAGGAAGAACTTCGAAACATCAATAACCAATGGTATGGCTCAGAAAATCAGGAACTAATTTATCCAGAAAAATCACGAATCGATCAAAGATCACAACCTCTCAACGAAGTAGAAATTATTATTGAGCCAAGTGGTGAAGTGCGAGTGCTTGGTTATCCAACATAATGTGCAGTGGGATCAGCCTATTTTCTAAGGTACTTGGTGCCCGAAGCAAGTTAGATACGCCGAAATAGTAACCAGTTTTGATTGTTTTGATTTGCACCATCAAAACTGGACACAGAGTTGAGTGATTTTCCATACTTTTAGTTATTCAACTCTTGCTAAATTAACAACAGCGATGACACGATTTTGTCCAGAAATGAGTAATAACGACAAAACCTAAATCGAAGAGATAAATAATCAGGTGTAGATGCGGTTGAGGGCGTTGGTGGCAAGGTGAGGTATCGCGAAGTGATACTCTTCGAACGAGAGGCTGGGACACCGAGCTGGCTGTTAAACATGGATGTTGTTTGGAGGTGTCGAGCGTATAGGGACATATTTATGGCGTCCCACCGAAGTACCTGTCCAAGCCCCTCAACTAGGCAGGCAAGTAGTGGGGTTGTAGTGTCATAGTTAATTTGGCCCGTGAATCATCGCTATATTCCCTCCTTATCGAGGTCAACTAAAATTGAACTCGATAAGGCATTCCTATTGACACGATAATCGGTAATGCATGAACAGTGGAATAGTCAATTCATGTAGTTACCTGACAATTATTTACCAGCCTTGATAGTTTTCGAGTAGCCTCTTTAGAATGTCCTTCTGCGCATCATCAAGTTGCATGCACATCTCACCAAACTGAGGGTAGCGAAAACCGCGAGCAAGCTCCTCCCGTTCATACTTGTTAGCAAGGTCAATCTTTGTTGTTTCAAGGTATTCACTTTTATCAGCAAGGCTTAGTTGCATCATTAGTTCCGTCGTGTGTCGAGTGTTGTAGCAACTTGCCAAGGCGTAGCTCAAAAGCTTATCTGCAGAGCCTTTGCTGTTCAATATGAGCTTTCTAATATCGATGTCGATTTCATAAATATCTTGAACTTGGTTAAGGTCCGGTCGGTGTGGGGCGAGGGTGTAGCCGCGACCTAAATAAATCAGACAGTCTTTGACCGCATGTAAAAACTTAACTTGTTTAGGGGAGTCTTCTCTAACGGGTAACAGTCGATCAACTAGCATGCCTGTTAGCTCTTCTTCCGTATTATCGATATTTGGAATTGCTACTCTGGTATATTTAACCTTTCCTTCTTTAACCCACCAAAAACCAGTGTAGCTATTGTCGTCAGAGTAAAGGCCAAACTCACTATGTTCGATCCCAAATGTTGACTTTACAAGCTGAGGCAACGCTTCGCTGAAGCTTTGCACGTTATGAATACCGTTACCCCAACAAATGGATTTCATGGCCTCTGTGTGGCTTAGGGATTGTTCCTTTTCAAGCCCATTTGCATTAACCTTTGCTTGCTCAACCGTTAAGCCTGTTGGAAAAATGAGTACATTCTCAATTAAAGATAATTGAGTTAAGTGGTGTGTATCTTCAATTCGGCCCTCAGCTTTGGGAGCTGGGGACTTTGCTGCAGTGTTAATCTTGCTGTTCATAATAGGTTCCAGACACTTGCAATCGTCACTTGTAGTCGTCACTTACAAATCGATTTGGGCAAGCGTAAAAGTCACTGCCGCATATATAGTGATGACGGCAGAATAGTTAATAAGTAAAAGCGTTTGTTGTTTTGGCTCAATAGAGCCTCGGTCGCTGACCGTCGTTATGTACGATTTGTCTTATCCACACCGATGCAAAATGCAATTGATGCCTGTCTATTAACCTAATTTTTGTCTGTGGTGCTTAACCTAGAGAAAGCCTAGAGCGCCGAAGAAAGCGAGCCTGATGGCTCGCTAGTCATTGCTATAAACTATCCTCTAGTTTTTGTGCCCAATGTTGCTCGGCTATGTCGAAGTAAATTTCTGGCGGTAACCCAAAAATCGCCTCAAATTCATCATCAAATAAGCCGCAGAAGCTTTGTATTTCTTCTTTGAGCAGCAGTAACACCATGTACATATCCAAATCCTCCAGATACTGACTATCAAGCTCTGGATGCTCTTCTTGTATTGATTTACTGATGCTCATGCCTAAAATCCTCCCTGCAGAATCTCTATGTTGATAGATGTATCGATTAAAACTTAATTCCATAGCACCGCCTTCTGTTACTTGGTGGCCTGCCAGTAACAAAACAGTGCTATGGTCGCTCCAGGGCGACTTGGATTGCCTTTGATACACTCTGATAAAAGATGACTTCTTATCGCTCATAGTGGCTCCTAATTGACTAATGATTTGTCCTCATCAGTAGTTAGGATTGCCGCATGCGAATTATTGAAGTATTGGCGAAAAAAAGTTATTACCTGTTCTTGTTGTATTAGCGATATTTGCTTTTTAGTTAGGTGCTTCCTTAGCGAAAATTCCAAGAAATTCACCTCAGTTTCCAATCTATATTGGTCTCGTTCAGCGTACTGCAACTCTTCTGTAAGGCTGTTAGATACCTCGTTAAGTAACCTAACCAGTGCGTTTAATTGGACTAAAAAACTCGCCTGCATCTATGTTCTCCTGTTGTCTTTATTGTTCATCAACTAGGTAGGAACTAGAAAAGCGAGTTTTGCTGAGTTAGCGGTAAAATAATGAAAATATTTTCACTGCATATTAGATTTCATTACATGTAGTCGATATAAGTGCTCACAAAGTGAATGAGGATGTGACTTTCTAATGGGTCATCAATCTCAGCCCAAATTCCTTTTTGAACGTCAAAGTAGAGTTTTTGGTACTCTTCATAAAAATCCAATTCGTTCGAATCTTCTTCAGTTTGTAGTTGCTCGATGAGTTTAGAAAGAACTGTCAGAGCATTATTTAATTTCTTTTTTTTCTGCGTCAGAATTTGGCAGCTTTCGTCCAAACTCATTTCTTCGTTATCTAGCTCTTCCGTTGTCGGTTTTAGCTTGTTCATTGTTTACTCCATTTTATTAGGTAAATGGGAGTCGATTGACTCAGTTGTTTGTAACAATGAATAGGTAGTTTCATGGATGGCAAACTATGTCTTTTTAGTGCAAAATTCCCCAAGGATTCCCCAACGCAGTTTTTAATCGTCTGAGTTTATTCGTCTTTATATTGCGTTACTGGGTCTATTTTTTGTACAGCAAAGTGGGTTAGGGTACTGATATGAAACAAATTTCTTCTGTTCTCTTTGTATGTATGGGTAACATATATCTTGAATTTAATTGTATTTTTGAAGTGCTTTATCGTAGTTAGAACCAGGTCTAATGACCTTCTTATCGCTTTTTAGGCCGCCGATAATGGCATAGAACGGATTTTCATTTGAAAGGCCGCCGTACCTTCATGGCGTTGTAGCATCCGCAACATATCACTTGAATAAATGTACGTTGTAGGGGATTAACAACAAAATCAAACTAATAAAAAGAATGGGGTATGGATACAGGGATACGGATTACTCTTTTATGAAGATAATAGCGGCTTTCCTCAGAAAGCCGCTATGAACCTTTTTTAATATGATATGCAGTATGTTTGTCGGTTGTATTTAGTTTACCTTATACTTTCATTCAGTATAAATGTAGCCTTCAAAGGTAATTTATCAAAACTAGTTCCTAAAAAAATGGTAAATTCTCCGGGTTCAGCTAACCAGTCGTTACCTTTTTCATCCCAAAAAGACATATCGTGATTGGTTAAAGTTAATGAAACTTTTTTAGTTTCACCGGGTTGTAAGAATACCTTTTTAAAACCTTTTAATTCTTTATCTGGTCTTATAAGACTAGACTTATTGTCTTTTAAATAGAGTTGTAAAACCTCTGCACCAGAACGTTCGCCAGTATTTTTCACATTGAGACTAACCGTTATTGAATTTCCATTTGATATTTCCTTTGAGGATAGCGTAAGGCTGGATAATTCAAAGTTTGTATAAGAAACCCCATGGCCAAAGTTAAAAAGTGGTTTTATGTTTTGCTGCTCAAACCAACGGTGGCCTATAAAGACTCCTTCTGAATAGAGAGATTCAACAGCATTGTAATCATTCAGTGCGATAGGAGCGGTATCTTCAAGTTTTTTAGGCAGCGTAAAGGGCATTTTACCGCTTGGGTTTACATCACCAAACAGCATATCAGCAACAGCATGACCGCCTTCCATGCCGCTATAGGAGTTCCAAACTATGGTGGATGCTTTGTCGACCCATGGCATTTCTACTGCACTACCTGCAGTGATGAACACCACGGTATTAGGGTTAGCGGCAATCAGTTTTGTTATCATCTCATCTTGTTGATTAGGGAGCACGAGATCAACTCTGTCGATAGACTCCCTATCATCGCTATGGCTAAGCCCGCCGAAGTAGATCACCGCATCCGCATTTCTTGCTGCTGTTAAATACTCATCTTCAGTATTAAAGAGTTTATTAGGCGTATCCCAGCCAAGGGTATAGCCATCATTGCCACTATAGTCGATTTCGAACTGGTAATCTTTGTTCTGTAAAAGAGAGATATGCTTGCTCAACACTTCGCTAGTAGTTCCATCAAACTGCATCACTGATTTGCCATCGATCTTAATATTTAATTTACCTTTGGCGGTGACTTTTAGAGTATGGACACCGGATTTCAGTGGTTTTATTGCCGCTTTCATGGTTATGAAATGAGCTGTACCAGCGGTAGTTAGACTTGAGGTGGTAAACTCAGAGTCGGCTATCCAAGACTCTTCGATAAGCTGTTGACGGCTCTCATCTGAAAAGTAGCTAATATTCCACGATGGCGTACCTGTCCAGTGTCTAGTGGCTAGGTAATCGTTGCTGATTGGCGCTAGTTTACTACTTTGAGCGCGCATAACTGTAATATTTGTTTTGCCAGCTAGTTTATCTTTAAGGCCTTGCAATGGCGTTACCTCATAAAGTGATTTTACCTCTGATGAACCGCCACCTAAGCCATGTTTCTTATCAAGATTAGGGCCAAGGACGAGAATGTTTTTCACTTTATCTTGTTCAAACGGCAATACTTGGCGATCATTTTTAAGTAATACCATTCCTTCTTCGGCAATTCTTCTTGCCGCGCTGCGGTGGGCGGTAATATTTCGCTGGCCAGCGAGACGGTAGTTATCCATCATACCTATACTGAGTTGTACCCTTAGTATTCGTGTGACTTTATCATCGAGTGCCGCGACAGGTACTTCACCCGCGTTAATCATTTTAATCAGTGGTTCGGCGAGAAAGTAGTCTTTGTAATGTGGTACATCAGTGCCCATTTCGAGATCTAAACCGTTGACGGCAGCGTCATAAGTATTGATATCTACATTCCAGTCAGTCACGAGCAACCCTTTGTAACCCCATTCACCTTTAAGGATATCCATGACCAGATGTTTACTTTGGTTAGCATTAGTGCCTCTAAATTCATTGTATGAACCCATCATGGCGTAAACGTTAGCTTGTTTTACAGCAGCTTCAAAGGCGGGCAGGTACACTTCTCGTAGAGTACGTTCGTCAGGCTTAGCATTAACCCCTGTTCGGTTTAGCTCTTGAGTATTCAGCGCGTAATGTTTGATGGTGGCGGCAACATCATTTTTTTGAATCGCGATAATTTGCGGTACCACCAGCTTCGATGCCAAATACGGATCTTCACCTAAATATTCAAAGTTACGCCCATAGAGCGGTAATCTTGCCAAATTAACGCCTGGCCCGAGAATGAGATCTTTACCACGGTGACGGGCTTCGCTGCCGAGTACTGCGCCATGCAGGGTCGCCATGCAGGGTCGCCATGTCGGTATTCCAGCTGGCGGCTACCGCAGTTAAAACCGGTAGATAAGTTGAGTAATCACTTGTCCAATTTGCCGAGTTCCAACTGTCACGCTCTATCTCATGGCGCACACCATGGGGGCCATCAGATAGCCACATTTCGTGGATCCCAAGGCGTTCAATCGCGGCGGTGGTGAACTTGCCATTGGCATGAACTAAAGAGACTTTTTCAGCCAGTGTCATTTGTGGTAATAGCGTTTGAATGGTTTGCTCTACTTGATCTAAACGCTGCTGTAGCAGTGGCCGACTAGGTTCAACTAAGCCGACATCTTCATAAATGGTTTGCTTTACTTGAGTTTCAGCTTTGGTAATAGGGGTTGTAACCAGAAAGGCTGAGATAACCAAGCTGCTAAGGGCTAATTTATTAATAATAGGACGCTTCATGCTAAATTCCGTATTAGTTTATTGAAGTGGCGATAGGGTTAAAGCTTTTATTCTTGGCCCCCGCTCATTGAAAATCGATAAATATGTTGGCGGTGAGCCTGCCAGTTTCTGGGTTACTGTCGATATCCTTAGCAGTGTTTACAATGCTGGAATGTAGTAAATTACCGGGATAGATCACTAGTCTATTTGGGCGGTATTCAATCTGCTCATATAGGTCAAAATGATGGTTGCTCTGGTTACAGTAACCTTGCTTGGGCTCCCCATTTAACTCATTGTGTTTTTGTGCAGCATCAAAATAAGGCTGACAACGTTTTTCGTTGATTAGCTCCCAGCGAGTTGGTTTATGTCTAAAAAATCCAGTCGGTCCGTGAACATTTGGATTTAAGTAATGCACGATGGCAAAGTAGTAGGGTTTTGGGGTATCGAAATGCGGCATTCTTTGTAAAGGAGAGAGAGCACTTTCTTCACGAGTGATCAGTGACAAAAACATACCCTGGGGCTTGAGTCTTAGCTGCCGCGGAATGTTGTAGCACTGATAGATCCCTTGGAAAACAGCATCGATCACTGCTTTGACGTATTCACAAGGAAGCTTTGCCCTGATCCCTGGGTAGTATGAGTTGTTATCGTTTTTGAAATCAGCCTCTGTAGTCGCATAAGTGATAATATTGTCAGTGTTTAAACTAAAGTTATCTATGACAACAACAGGCGTTTTTTCCTTACCGATTAATTTGATTTTTGGCGTGGCGGCTGGGTTTACTGTAGTTAGGTTTTGCGACATATTAATGTAACCAAGTGAACTGTTTTCGTGAGTATATTTACAAGGCTTTATTTCGCTCTTTAGTGCTAGAACGACATAAAGCCTTGCAGTGTTTACATCATTGGCGATTTACAATAGTGCTGAATGAAGTCGTAATGGTGGGGTAGGTTGTCATTTTTTCGTTTTACCACACTTTTAATATTGTTTAGGAAAGCTTTTAATTCTTCATCTTCCATCATATCGACAATAGGATGATATTGTTTAGGGTCAATACCTTGGCCTAACATCACTTGGATCCAAGAACTTTCACCAAACAGTTCATTGGGATATTTGTATACTTTGGCTGCTGCGGCAAACATCTCTAGCCGATGGGCAAGTGATTCGGGTATTGGCATGCTTGAACAGTAACGCCAGAACTTGCTGTCTCGCCTCTGGGTGACGTGATAGTGCAAGATAATGAAGTCGCGTACGTTATCAGTTTCAAACTTGGTCTGCGCGTTAAATTCGTCAATATCGGCTTGCACTAAACCTTGTGCTGGGAACATTTGCATTAAACGCACAATGCCGCGTTGAATAAGGTGAATGCTGGTGGACTCAAGCGGTTCAATAAAACCACTTGAGAGTCCAATGGCGACACAGTTTTTGTTCCAGTGCTTACGTCTGGTGCCTGTTTTGTATTTGATGACGCGAGGCTCAGTTAGCAGATCGCCCTCAATATTATCGAGCAATAACTGTTTTGCCTGCTCATCAGTCATGTATTTACTGCAAAATACCAGTCCATTGCCGGTTCGGTTTTGTAGAGGAATACGCCACTGCCAACCCGATTCACGTGCTATAGAGCGGGTATAGGGAACTGGCGTGTTGGTGGTGGTGGTTTGCACGGCAATGGCACTGTCACAAGGCAGCCAGTGGGACCAATCTTCAAAGCCAGTATGCAATGCATCTTCAATCAACAAGCCTCTAAAACCGGTACAATCGATAAAGAGATCGCCTTCAACTAACTGTCCAGAGGCTAACAATAGGCTCTCGATTTGGCCATCTTGTTGATTGAGGTTTATTTCAGTAATCTTACCTTCAATACGGTTGATGCCATGTTGTTCTGCAATTGTTCTAAGGAATTTTGCGTATAGCCCTGCATCAAGGTGATAAGCATGGTTTAAGTCTTGATTTGGCAATACTGCAAACTTACCAGTGCGTGAGCCAAGGTGTTCGGCGCAGTAGTCGCCGATTTCGCTGGCAAAGCCTTTTTCACGGCCCTTTAGCCAAAAGTGTTGAAAACCCGCCGCCCAGCAATCTTTACCCAAGAAACCAAAGGAGTGTAGGTAGTCTTGATTCTCATCGCGCCAATTTTCGAATGATATCGCCAGTTTAAAAGTGGCATTGGTCGCCGCCATAAACTCTTGCTCGTTAATCCCCAGTAAGCGATGAAATACATGCAAGGTTGGAATGGTGGCTTCACCAACTCCGACGGTTGGAATATCGTCTGATTCAATTAAACTCACATTAAGGTTTTTACCAAGTAGCTTTGACAGCGCGGCGCCTGCCATCCAACCTGCAGTACCACCACCGGCAATGACGACATTTTTAATTGGCTTATTTGTATTCATCATATGTCCTTAATCAGCGCAAACTAATGGCTTAACGCTTTAATTTATTTTGTAAGTCAGCACGTAATTTTCGCGCAGATAATTCATCGATAGGCAGCGACAGCATTCCTTGAGCATGCTCTGCAATATGGTCTGTGTCGTGAAGTTCATGTTCAAAAACATAGTGATTAAACATCGCTTGCCACGCTTTACGTTGGGCTATTGGTAAGCTTCGCAAGCTTAAAATAGCGTGTTGCAATGCATTAGTTGGCCTGCCCATATAAGCTGCTGAGTCTCGCCACCAGTGAGTGACTAGCACATTAATCGCATCAAGTGCTTCGACGTGATGCCACCACATACTGGGAATAAAGAGCGCATCACCAGGCTCAAGTTCTGCAACTTGTGCTGCTTCAATCGCCTGTTGAAACTTAGGGTACTTATCAAAGTCAGGGGTGTGAAAGTCGACCATACTGATGTCCTGTCCACCGGGGGACAGCTCCATCGGCCCCACGTACAAGTTATCTATCTGCTCGGGTGGAAACAGGGTAAAGCGGCGGCGACCAACAGCAGAGCAGGCAAGGTTATTGGGAAAGTCAAAATGCGCGGCAATTCGGCTTTGATTGCCAATCCAGACGCTGGTTAAAGGCTTGATATCATCAATTGCAAGTGGATTGGCGGCGGCAAAACCTGGTAGCCAACGGTTTACTTCGGTAGAGCCGACATACAGTGTTGGCGGTGTCTCGTCGTCTCTATGCGATAGTAGTTTGTCAAACAACTGCCTTAAATCAACCTGACTGGCTCTAAAGTTAAAGCCTGTGAGTTGCTCATTATAAAACACTCTGCCTTGGTGCTCACTTTCACCAAAACAAGCAGTTACCGGCACACCACTGTAAAATTGAAGTAAATAATCAATCGCAGCTTGGGTAGATTGCTTACCTGCTCGAACCAATGGCCACTCGGTAGCAAAGTCTTTTAAAATCAGCGGCTGCGTCGACGATAATACAAACTCAGGAATATCGCCTGGTTTGCAATGACTTATCTGTTTGACACTGTTTTCGACTGCTAACATAAATACACCTTATTCTGTAACCGCTTACATCAATGGGCAAAAAAACTACTGTTCTATCTGCTTGTTTTTCTTATCCAATAGTGTGCGAATATTGGCTTGTGAAGCCATCGTCATATAGATAGCTTGCAGATAACCTTTGTCATGCAGCTCAGCTAAATTATCACTTGAAAGTGTTTTCAGTTTGTCTTCGTTGACGGTATAAAAGCCTATCATTTGATGCCTGCTGCCGTTATTTAGCTCAACATCTAAGGTAAAAGATTCAAGTAATTCAAATTTAAGTAGCGCTTCAATAAAGCGGTCACTGTCTTCTAATCCGTTATGGATGACATCTAGCATATCCGCAGCAGTATCGAGGAAGGGCGTATTTCCACCAAACTCAAGAAACAGCGGTTCACCTTGCTCCGTGCTCACTCGTGGGTTATTAAGATCAATGTGCAGTACTCGTTGCGTTTTCTGCACACCATCTTCCATTATATTTTGGCTACCGATTAAGAATGGCTGACGTTTTATGGCCAATGGAACGTAAGATGCCTGCCATTGGCCATTTTCTAGAAATAGGTTTTCTTTATCTTTAAAGCCAAACAGCGCCACAGAGAAGAAACGACCCGTTTGTGGATCTTTTTGGAAAAAAATCGGGTAGTGGGCTTGTACACTTCTAAATTCAACCGGGAAGGTCAATGAATACCAAATATTATCGCCATAGTGCGCAGAGTGTTCGGTGATAACTTTAAGATCTTTATGTTCAATGCTGTTGAGCATGACGTTGTTGTTTGGCATTTGGGTCGAGGCTTGTGCGGTCATTTTGACTCCTTTTTATTCTTTATCGTTGCTTTAGTCGCTATATTTTAGGAAAACCAAATTGATGAACTTTATCGAGTAGTGCTCTATTGCTGGGCAGTGCTGAAAGCAACTGATGACTACGTTGATTATTTTGTTGAAACAGTGCCATGGCCTTTTCTTGCTCTGTTAGCTTTATGTAGCGCGGTGGCACACTGTTAAAGCCCATACCAAACAGCACATATTGAAAGCTAGCCGCTGGAAATAGCGCTTCGGTTTCAGTGATATCGTAAGAGTAGGGTTGTTGATACTGCCACAGCGTTAATTGTTGCTGTAAAGACTGTGGTATTGAGGCTATGTCTCGGTTGTCACGCCAATACTCGGAGTCGTCACGTTGACTGATGGCGTAATGCAGTTTGAGAAAGTCGACGATCTGACGCCAGCGCTGTAAAAACTTTTCATTGAAACGTTTGGCCACTATCTCCATTGCTTGACGGTTTTGTGGCAACTGTTCGCTGATCATCTTTGCTGATTGTTCAATGAGTGCGAGTGCTGATGCTTCTAGCGGCTCAATAAAGCCTGCGGCAATGCCGACAGCGACACAGTTTTTATGCCAAAAATGGGCTCTGTGGCCAGGGTTAAATGTTATTTTTCTCAGCGATGCTGACTCAGCCTGTGCTTTACTCATACTCGATAACAGGTAACTCCGTAACTCGCTTTCAGCGCGGTCATCATCAGTGTGGCTGCTCGAGTATACGTAACCGACGCCACGGCGTGAGGGCAGGCCTATATCCCAAATCCATCCAGAAGATTTTGCGGTTGAATGGGTACAGGAGCTTATGGCGCTTTGTTGGTTTTCATAAGGTACTTGTACCGCTAAGGCTGAGTCATTAAACAGCACAGATTTTTTTTCTATGAAAGGCACTTGATAGTGTTCACCGATCAGCAGTGACTTAAAACCACTGCAATCAATAAATAGATCGCCGCTTAGGCTGCCATTGGATTGAGTTTTTAGTGCGGCAATATTGCCGTCATCATGGCTGCAAATTGAGTCCACATGATCGACGATATGCTGAACACCCAATTTCTCGGTGCAGTGACGCTGTAAAAATTGAGCAAACCTTCCGGCATCTAAGTGGTAACCATAATTGGCATTGCACTCATACTCCGGCGTCGAAATGAGTTTAGGTGCGCGCCCTTGATCGCAAAGTCTGCCTTGATAAGTTACCGCATTAGTAAATGAAACTTGTTTTTTATGGGCTTGCCAATGCTTAGCGAGATTAATCTCGTTAAACTGACTTGGTAGAGAAAACGGATGATAATAGCTTTGGTTATCGAGCGGGGCTTTATCCGAGCTTGCTGTAGCAGGTGAGTGTAACCAATCGATAAATTTTGAGCCTTGCTTGAAGCTGGCGTCACACTCAATCATAAATTGGGTTTCAGAAATGCCCATTTTCCTGAGCGTGCCGCGCATTGATGGCCAAGTACCTTCGCCGACACCGATGGTGGGCACCTGTGGTGATTCAATAAGAATAACTTCGAGCGTACGTTGCGATGGGGTTTCAACAACATTAATATGTTCAGCTGCAATAACCCCCGCAGTGAGCCAACCTGCTGCTCCGCCACCTACAATTATCACTCTTTTAATTTCGTTACTCATACTGCTTGACCTATTATTTATTTTTATTAAGTCACTCTTTTATAGTGTTAATCTATATTGCGTTAATTAATTTCATGGTTTGTTACAACTAATTAACCTTTGCCAATATAACCTTTGCTGTGGGAGGAGATCTAGTTACTTTATGTATCAAGAGTTACTTATCAAACGTAAAGCTTTATGCCTATAAGGATCGGGCTAAAAGTGGCTTAAAAAGAATAATAAAAATAGAAAAGGAAAAGATGAAGCCGAGGCTTCACCTTTTCGATTCGCTCTAGAAAGTGTATCTCGCACCTAAACTATAGCGAGCACCAGTTTGCGTCAGGTTAAGTACCTGCTCTTTAGCGCGACCGTGGACGCGAGTATATTCGTTGGTAATATTCAAGCCCTCAAAGAATACTGTTAGGCCTTCTAAAGCTGCTACTTCATAGCTAACGTTAAAGTCAACCTGTGAGTAAGCTTCAGTGTATTGTGGATTTGCACCAGTGCCTTGATTCGTAGAATTAAGGAACTCATCTCGCCAGTTATAAGCTAAACGTGCCTGAAAGCCATAGTTATCATATATTGCGATAAGGTTGGCTGTATCACTTATGTTTGTTAGCACATTTTGAGCAAGATCGTCCTCGCGCCCTAAATTTTGGTTATCAAAGTCATCACCCGCATTTACAAGGGTATAGTTAGCAATAGCACCAAAGCCTGAATCGCCGAAAAAATGTTGAATAGCAAATTCCCAACCATCAATGACTGAAGAATCATTTAAGTTGTCAGGCTCTGTAATTAAGAAATTCAAATCTGGATCTGTTGCCGGATCACCGTAAATAATGCCATTAGCAACATCAACAGATGGGTCATTCGGATAGTTTGCAAAAATATAATCACGAATCTCTTGGCCTGTAGAAGCACCAGCCTGTTTTGCGGCATCGACCTTAGGACCATTTGCAGGATCAGCGATGTTATAAATATTTGAATTGATTTGTCTAGAATCAATAAAGTTAGTCACGTCCTTTCTGAAATAGCCAACAGATGCATATCCTGTATCTGAATAATACCATTCTGCAGAAAAATCATAGTTGGTTGATTCTAGTGGGAGGAGACTTGGATTACCGCTACTACCGCTTCCTCCACTCTGGTTTGCAAGGGCTCCAACGACAGTACCTCCCTGTATAGAAGTATAATCAGGGCGACCTATTGTCTGGCTATATGCTGCGCGAATAATTACGTCATCATGCACTTCAATATTAAAGTTCACATTAGGTAAGAAGTAATCATAGTCGCCTTTTTTAGTTTGGAAGTCTTGCATACCGGTTGATTGTAATTCAATTTCTGTATCAGCAATCCACTCCGCACCATCATAACTACCTACCGCAGAAGTGGAGTTAACGTTAGTTTTTTCATAACGGATACCAACATGAATATCCCAAGGCATCTGACCAAATTCAGAATCAAAGTTATATTGTATATATGCTGACTTCGACTTTTCTTGTGTAAAACGATCGACATCCATTGCGTATTTGCTAGATGGGCAGAAGTCAGTACCGCAATCTCCAGCGCCTACATAACCAGCGGGAGTATATAGTTCTTCAGCTTTATTTCTAACGGCATCAAAATCCCAGAAGAAGATGGTATCAAGCAGATCAAAGTCGCCGTCAGCATCGGCAAAGTTACCTTTGTCTGCGTCGAATTTGTCGTGAATAGTATCCGATGGGAACCATGCATCTTCAAAGTCACCAGCTTGACCAACACCGCCCCAGTCATTTCGCTGTACATTTATTGATTGAGAGTGGTTATTAACATCTGTAAGTGCGATACCAAAATCTATGCTACCAGCCTCTTCGAAAACATATTCTCCATCAAGCTGATATTGTTCTATCTCAGATTTATTTCGTGCATTCCCAAAGACACTGCCTGTTACACGCATATCGGATGGCTTTACTGCATTTCCCCCGCCAACAGCAAGAGCTGGTAAATCTTTTGAAAAATCAGTAGCGGCAGTTGTACGAATGAAGGCTGCAGTGCTTAATGAATTATTACTACCATAAATACTATTGGGTTTCATCTCAGCATTAGATTTATGCATGTCTAGGGTAATATTTAAACTGTCGCTCACTTCCCAATCTAAATTAAGGCCTAGTGAACCGCTTTCATTGCGTACACCATAGTCACCAGCAGCCATAGATAGGTCTTGATTAGTATCATAACTTTCAGAATAAACAAGAGGAGAGGATACGGGGCCATCTGTCCAAGTGTTTTCAGATGGAGCAAATGTGAACCAAGCTGATACATCATTGTATTGTGTATCAATATCATTTCGCATGTAGGTATAATCAAGAGTGGCCACTAAAGAATCTACGGGGCTATACTGTAGAACTAGCTGGCCATTTGTTCGAGTACGCTGTTGCTCTTCGAATTTATATATTGTGGTTTGAGGAACAGAGTAAACATCACCTTCACCTGGGCGATTAATTTGATTGTCTTGTGGGACGCCTCCCCACTCAGCTGTACCAGCCCCCCAGTCATTGTCCACTTCTCCAGGAAAACTACGCCAGCCAGTACCAACATTCGCTTGTTGGTTGCCACTGTCGCGTTTTTGGTAACTTGCTGTAAGAGCAATGCCAAACTTGTCATCAGCAAACGTATTAGAATATAGTGCTGAGAGTTCAGGAGTGATATTACCTTTATCTGTCGAGGTATCGTGAACAGCTTTAGCGCCAATACTAGCTTTTAAGCCTGGATCGTAAAGAGGGCGGTGGGTTAGCACATCTATAGTTGCACCAATGCCGCCTGTTGGACTAGATGCTTGGCTTGTTTTTCTAATTTCTACACCAATAATACCTTCAGAGGCTATATTAGAGAAATCAAATGAGCGTGAGCCTGTAGTTACAGGCATTTGGCGACCATTGAGCAATACTAAATTCTGATCTGCACCAAAACCGCGAACAGACACACGGCTTCCTTCGCCGTTTTGACGGTCGATAGAAACACCAGGGACACGTTGTAGAGATTCTGCTAAGTTAGTATCGGGCATCTTTCCGATATCTTCAGCAGAGATTGCATCGATAATCCCACTTGAGGATTTTTTGATATCCATGGACTTAATCAAGCTTCCACGAATACCAGTAACAGAGATGACCTCCATTTCTTTATTTAATTCATTTTCAGCATTTTCAGCATTTTCAGCATAAGTTGGTGCTACAGTCGATACACTGAGTATCAATGATAAGCTTGTTGCAAGCCTTGTTTTGTTAAATTTTTGTTTCATGCGTCTCCCCCTTGAGTCATTCAACCATACTTTTATTTATATTTAAAATGTAAGCGCTTACAAATTCCGTTAAAAAAATAAACGCTATTTGTAAGCGCTTACATAAACCTATTGCAAACCAGCTCTCTCGTCAACAATAATTTAACCTAATCTTAACGAGGTCGGTATGCTTTGCAATTTTTTTATAAGGTACTGTTATAATTCGTTATATATTCTTTTACTTTTTTTCTGTTGGGTTTTCGTGAAGGAAAATGGGGAAGGAGGTAAGCTTATTAATAACAAAATTAACTAGGAACTTGTGTGGAAAGTGACTAAACAAATATATATATTTGTGCTAGAAATTAGAGTGAAACCTGAGAAAATGTCACTATTGCAGATAAAACTCAGCATTTATATCCTTTTATTCTTTCAAATCGTAGTGTCGCTAGGCCTCAACTTGTTATCTATCTGTTGTGCAAATAAGTCCTTGTTTACACCTTTTTCAATGTAAGCCTTCCATATATTCTATTTTATGTTTAAAGTTACGCTGTCGAATGTAGGGTAAGGTCTCATTTAGACATTTAGAGCTGTAAGATCTACAGATATTCTAGAATTATGCTCTGTTTAATAAAACTTATTTAAGGCTGTTTGGCATGGAGGCTAAACAGAATCTTTTACCTTCAGTTTACCTCGATGCTTTCAGCGCCTGTAAAAAAGATAACTTCCTTATAATCATATCGGTATTCAATAACTCGATATCAAACGAAGGTTTATACTTTCGGATTTGCAACTAAGCATTAGAATTCTAAAAGCGTTTTTGTAACAAATGTTACATATCATTGTTTGGTTCGGAAAATTTAGGCGCGCTAGTTCAGTGAGAATAGAGTGAATAATGGCTTTTTTCTTGTATAGTACTTATAGGCTCTGTTGCATAAATACTGGTTTGAGATGTCGCAATACCAAGGTTTTCAGTGTTTATACCGTTGTCTGTCGAACAGGCATACTTAGCCCTATTACTTTGTTCATTGCTTTTACACTACCCAAAGCTCAACCGATTTATGCGTTTTAATCACGTATGCTTAACTTGGGGCAGATGAGTTGTTTATGATGATACCTCACTGTCTCCGATAGCGAGCGCTGACGGTAATCATAGTCATCTTCCCATTGCTCTACCGTGCCTGATTTGAATGCTTCAACAGCTTCATTGTACAGGTGCTTATTTTCCCAATACCTGCATTTTAACGTGGCGGAATAGTTAGTTTTACACCTTTGGGTCTCAGCCATTTGTGATACTCTTTTGTGTTGTATGCACTACCAGCTGAGACTTGGTTGATCTTCCTGCTAAATGGGTTGAACATTGTAGATAATACTTCGTAATCAGCGATATTAACGAGGCTGATACAACATTGTGTGTATCAGCGTTAATCGCAAGGTGCAACTTACGCCGTGTGCGTCGCCGCTCCTTACGTGCTTGCGCGTTTTCCATTCTCCTTCACCGTAAACTTTTAACCCCGTTGAATCCACGACAAGATGCGTAACGGGACCTCGACAGGGCTTACGATACTTAACTTCAACAGTCTTTTCCCGTTTGCTTATACAAGTGTAATCCGGTGCAGCTAATGGTACATCCATCCGTCAAAACGGATAATTTATGAAGCCTTCAGTTGCCCGCAGTGACAACTTAAATACGCCTTTGAGCATTTGAGCTGTTTTGATCGCTGTATCACTGAATTGAAAACCTTTACGACGACCACAGTGAAGGTTTTGTAGCGCCAAGCATTGATGGCTATTAATCCAACCAAAAAGTGACCAAATCTCATTTGATTATTGCTTAGTTGTACTGATTCCAGTTAATTATTTTACGCTTGGATTTGCCCATGAAGCCTGTCTCGTTTTGGTACTGACAAGATCTGATCACAGAACGGCCAAATGGTTCCTTAGATTTAGTCAATAAAGCCGATTGAGTGCCTCATTATGAGTTTAGGTTCAAACACATTTATAACTTCAAGATCGGCTTGCTTAAAAGTATTTTTAATAATCCATCTCGCAGCCATTTGACCCATCTGGTTGATAGGGTAATCAATTGTGGTTAGCTTCGGGTAAATATACTGCGCTAAAATGATGTTATCGAAGCCTATTACCGATAGATCTTTCGGTATTGATATTTGATGTTCACGAGCAAAAGTCATGGCACCAGAAGCCATTTCATCATTTGCACATACAACGGCAGTAAAAGGCTGCTTACTGTTAAGCAGCTGCTCTAAGCCATTCCTACCACCCACTTCTTTGTAATCCCCTTCATAGGTTAACTTTGGGTTGTATGTGAGATTGAATTCTTTTAAGGCTTTTTTATGGCCTTTTAGGCGGTCACTAGCGTCCATTTTCCAATTCGGCCCTGAAATATAAGCGACCTCTTTGTGTCCTTGCTCGAGTATTGCTTTTGCTGCAAGGTATCCGCCTAGCTCATTATTGAGGCTAATACAGTTATCAGCTATTTCCAGAATAAACCGGTTGATCAGTACAATGGGCAACTCATTGTTAACCAGGTCAACGAGGTATTCATCCGATACCGCTTCAACATGTAATATTAATGCGTCACATCGGCGACTGATAAGAAACTCAATCCCCTCTTTTTCAGCTTCCTCTTCGCTATGTCCAGCGGCAATGATGGCATGCTTTTGTGAACCACGAAGCTCTGCTTCAATACCGCTAAGCATGGAACCATAGAAAGGTCCGTGTAACTCAGAGACCAAAATACCGACACTATTTGAGCGATTAGAGGCAAGAGATTGTGCAATCGCATTAGGTCTATAGCCTAATTGCTCCATCGCATTTTGTACTTTATTGAGTGTCTTTTCACTGACCTTAGCGTTTTTATTCAACACTCTTGATACTGTTGCGAGTGACACACCAGCTAGTACTGATACATCGTAAATCGTTGCCATATATTCCCTATTAAACACCTATCGACATCATTTACTTACTTTACGTGTTTGCTGCATTAAGTTCACTTTGAATTTTCTCAACTTTCTTGTCATCCAAGATATACCACTTCATCACGACTGCAACAAGTAAACTGCCGATCGCCGGATAAAGAGTGAATGATAGCAAGATCCCCGATTTTGTTGCTTCTGTCTGCTCTACATCTGCTTGGTAACCATAATAAGCTAATGCCCAGCCAGCCAGTGCGCCGCCAAGCGCTACGCCGAGCTTAATGAAAAATATGATGGTTGAATAAACCATGCCGGTAATGCGTACTCCTGTTTTCCATTGCCCATAGTCGATGGCATCAGCCATTTTTGCCCACAGTAAAGGGGTGGCCATATCAAGGAAGAACTTCCACAAGAAGAATGCGATAAAGGCCATTATTATCTGATCGGCGGCAATAAAATAGCTCAGAATACAGATAATAGCTGCAATAATTTGTAATCCGATATAAGCCTTTATCTTACACATTTTCTTTGCAAGTACTTGCGCCAATGCACAACCGAGCATACTGCCGACCATCCCCGTGGTCATAAAGGCGGTAATGAGATCTTCTCTTAACAAGAAGTATTTAACGTAATAAACGGCGAGGGTGAATTTAAGCACTTGACCGGTCAGCAGAAATATCCCTGTAATACATAAAATTCTGGCTTGGTCATTCTGCCACAGATGTTTAATCTCCACCCAAAAGTTAGCTTTTTGTGCCTTAGGTGCACTGATCCGCTCTTTAGTCCCTAAAAAACACAGTAGAAACAGCACAACGCCAAAAAGGCTCATGGCGGTCATGGTTAGTTGGTAGCCTTTAGCTGAGTCACCGCTACCGAACCATTCGACTAATGGCAGGGTACAAGAAGCGACAACTACGCCACCGAGCATGGCGAATACAAATCGATAAGACTGGACGGATACTCGCTCGGAGGGATTTGCTGTAAGTACTCCACCTAAGGCGCAGTAAGGAATGTTGATGGCGGTATAAACCATCATCAGTAGCGTATAAGTCACAAAAGCATAAATGAGCTTATTGCTGTCACTGAGATCAGGGGTAGTAAATGCTAATACACTAATAAGCCCGAATGGAATGGCAAGCCAAAGTAGGTAGGGGCGAAACTGGCCCCAGCGAGTGCGGGTTCTATCAGCGAGAGAGCCCATAAGCGGATCCGTAATGGCATCAAAAACACGCACAACTAAAAATAGTGTACCCACTGCTGCGGGTGATAAACCGACGACATCGGTATAGAAAATGAGTAGAAACATCATCACGGTTTGAAAAATGATGTTACTTGCTGTATCGCCTAAACCATAGGCAATTTTCTCTTTTACTTTAAGCATTGTAGCCTCATTATTTTTATTTTTTTGGGTATTTGCTTAACTAACTTCTCTACTGGTAAATAAATTGCAGCAGAGAAGTTAAAGAATGTAATCTTTTTGAGTCTGATTTTAAAGCTTGTTATGCCCGGAGACTGATAAAATCTCGATAAGCTTTAGCACTGTTTTTCAGCGTTCGTTGTTGAGTCCGGTAATCAACGTAGACGATACCAAAGCGTTTTAAGTAGCCTTCTGCCCATTCAAAGTTGTCCATCAAGCTCCAGGCAAAATAACCTCTGATATCGACGCCAGCTTCAATGGCGTCGTTTACTGCATTTAAGTGCTGATGGTAATAATGAGTGCGATCTTCATCTGCAACGTTGCCCGCTTGGAGCTTGTCATCCATAGCTGCACCATTTTCGGTGATGTAAAGTGGTGGCAGGGGATACAGACTGTTTAATGACACGAGCAGCCCTGATAGGGCTTTAGGGTAGATCTCCCAGCCAATATCGGTATGGGGCACATCAGGCACAGTGACTTGCTCAAACTGGTTTACAACACAAGCTTTATAAACTGCGCGGGTATAGAAATTAACGCCCATAAAGTCTAATGGTTGGGCAATGATCTCCATGTCACCAGGCTCTATTTGCGGTAACTCTTCAGTAGGTAAAGTGTCAATAATGCTTGGGTAACATTTGTCAAAAAGCGGCTTTATATACCATTGATTAAAATGGGCATCGGCAATGTTGCTGGCATTAAGATCTTGCAGCGAGTTTGATTGTGGGTAGCATGGCGTGAAGTTAAGCACTATACCATTAAGTGCATTAGGGCTGTTTTTTTGCAGCACTTGCATCGCTAAACCATGAGCAAGCAGTAAGTGATGCGCCGCTTTTTTTCCGAATGAGCGACTCTTTAAACCTGGCGCATGAATGCCCGCTTCATAACCCAAATAGGCGCTACAAAAAGGTTCGTTCAGTGTGGCGTATGAATGAACTCGGTCGCCAAATGCTGTTGATATTAGATCGGCGTAATCTCGAAGTTTATAGGCCGTATCTCGGTTTAGCCAGCCACCATTATCTTCAAGGTGTTGCGGTAAGTCCCAATGATAAAGCGTCACAAAAGGCTTAATACCTTTTTCAATTAATCTATCTAACACACCGATGTAGAAATCAACGCCCTGTTGGTTAAGTGCACCTTCTGCAGTGATAACACGTGGCCACGAGATAGATAGACGGTAAGCATCTACGTTCAAAGACTCTATTAGATCAACATCTTGCTGCCACAAGTTGTAGTGGTCACAGGCTGTTGCACCGTCGGAATTATCTCGAATTTTATTAGGCGTATTGCAAAAAGTATCCCAAATACAGGGAAGGCGTGAATCAATACCGCCTTCAATCTGAAATGAGGCGGTGGCGACTCCAAACAAAAAGTCACGCTTTTGCATTTTTGAATTGAAAGGCAGAGAAATCTTCATGGCGATATTAGTCATTTCCTAATAGTGACAAAAAATACAGCGCAATCATTAAGGTCATTAACCTGAAGCATTTTGGAGTCAAATAACATGATTGAGCCTAATAAATCATTACTTGTTATTCACTATTGGCCGATAAGCAGCAAGATTTCAGGCGAAGAAAATTGCAATATCAACAAACACCGTAGCAATGAAAGCGCTTACATAAAATGTTAACAGAACGGTTGATCTTCGTTGTGTTTGTGTTATAAATGAAAGCGCTTACATTGAGATTAGAGCGTAACAGAAAAAAGGTCAACACATTTATTTAACATGTTTACCGAGATGTTACCGCTAGACAGTAGAGAGGCAGATTAGCTTGTATAAACGGCGACCCTGCTTAAATAACCGATATTGTAGCGATACTGGCTACACGCATAATAAGACTAATAAGGGGTGTATATGGCTAGTTCGCCAATAATGTCAGATAACAGTAGCTTGAATGGGGCGAGAGACGCTGAAAAGCACACATTCGCGCTGGTATCGCTAACGTCGTTGTTTTTCATGTGGGGATTTATTACTTGTTTAAATGACATTCTAATTCCTCATTTAAAAGCTGTTTTTTCGCTAAATTACACTGAAGCAATGCTGATCCAGTTCTGCTTTTTTGGTGCCTACTTCTTAGTCTCTATGCCTGCTGGTCACTTAGTGAAAAAAATAGGTTATCAACGAGGTATTGTTACAGGTCTTGTGATTGCAAGTTTTGGTTGTGCATTGTTTTATCCTGCTGCGGATCAGGCGGTTTACGGATTGTTTCTAGGCGCACTATTCGTTTTAGCTTCGGGAATTACTATTTTACAAGTGGCGGCGAATCCTTATGTTAATGCGTTAGGTAGCGCAGAGACGGCCTCTAGTCGCCTTAACTTAACTCAAGCATTTAACGCGCTAGGCACTACAGTCGCGCCTTACTTTGGCGCAGTGCTTATTCTATCTGTGGCATCAGGAGCTGGCAGTGAACTGAGCCATGCTCAAGCTGAGGCGGAGCAGGTTAAGCTGCCATACCTTTTGTTATCGGGGATGCTAGCCACACTTGCGGTGATTTTCTCAAAGCTTAAGCTACCGGTTATTGAAGGTCATGGAGAGGTGCGCTCTGATGGTAAGGCCGTTGAGTATTTAGGAAAAACCAATGCCATTGGCCATCGCCATCTTGCACTAGGTGCATTAGCTATTTTTGTTTATGTTGGCGCTGAAGTATCAATTGGTAGTTTCTTGGTTAGCTTTTTAGGTGAATCAAATATTGCGAGTCTTGAGGAGGCTGAAGCGGCGAAATACATTACCTATTATTGGGGTGGCGCGATGATAGGGCGCTTTATTGGCTCAGCAGTGATGCAGAAGATCCCTGCTGGAAAAGTATTGGGCTTTAACGCAACCATGGCGGCACTGTTAGTGTGTGTGGCTGTTGTTAGCTCTGGTGCAACCGCTATGTACGCCATACTGGCAGTTGGTCTGTTTAACTCTATTATGTTCCCAACAATTTTTAGTTTAGCGCTGCAAAATTTAGGACCGCACACTTCACAGGGGTCTGGTTGGTTGTGTCTGGCCATTGTAGGTGGCGCTATTGTGCCGTTGCTGCAAGGTGTGCTGGCTGATGCCCTTGGTATTCAGTTGGCTTTTTTCCTACCAGTACTGTGCTATGGCTATATTTTGTTCTATGGTCTTAAAGGAAGCCAAGTAGAGCAGGCTTCATGCAAGGAGCACGTGTAATGGCAAGTTTATTCTTAAGCGGGTTAACCCTCGATGCATGCCACTTAAAGGGAATTAGATAATGACTAACAATAAATTTAATCTGCGTTTAGATACCGCGATACTAAAAAAATCGCAATGTAGTTTATTCGTATCTGCGTTGCTTTTATCAAGTGTAACGGCTTGTTCGTTAAAAGAGGCTGAGCCCGTTGAGAAACGTGATGCCTCAGTGGTATGGCCTAAATTACAGTTAGAAGTACAGCCAAATGCGGAGATGGAGCAAAAGATTGCGACAATGGTCAGTGAGATGACTTTGAAGCAAAAAGTGGCGCAGATGATCCAGCCTGAGATCCGTGATATTACCGTTGAGGATATGCGCACTTATGGATTTGGTTCTTACCTTAATGGCGGCGGCGCTTTTCCTAACGATGATAAGCATGCCACGCCAAGTGATTGGATAGCATTGGCTGAGGCTATGTACCAAGCTTCCATCGATGATTCCATTGATGGTTCTTCAATTCCAACAATGTGGGGCACCGACGCCGTGCACGGCCATAACAATGTGATAGGGGCAACGCTGTTCCCGCACAATATCGGCCTTGGAGCGACTAACAACCCAGAACTCATTGAACAGATTGCGGCTATCACAGCTAAAGAGGTAATGGTTACGGGTATCGATTGGGTCTTTGCACCAACGGTTGCAGTGGTTCGTGATGACAGATGGGGGCGCACTTACGAGGGCTACTCTGAAGATCCTGAAATTGTTGGGGCTTATGCCGCCTCTATTGTAAGAGGGTTGCAAGGCGCGGCAGATGAAGACTTTCTTGGCGATGAAAGGGTTATCTCAACGGTAAAGCATTTTGTGGGAGATGGCGGCACAGTTGATGGTATCGACCAAGGCGATAATATCGCCACGGAGCAAGAGTTATTTGATCTTCATGCCCAAGGTTATGTCAGTGGACTCTCTGTTGGTGCACAAACTGTAATGGCATCTTTTAATAGTTGGAATGGGCTTAAAAATCACGGTAACAAATATCTTCTAACAGATGTGCTCAAAGACCAGATGGGTTTTGACGGTTTTGTGGTAGGTGATTGGAATGGTCATGGTCAAATCCCCGGTTGCAGTAATGATAATTGCCCACAAACCATTAATGCAGGACTTGATGTTTATATGGTGCCAACGGCTGCATGGAAACCGCTTTTTGAAAATACCGTCGCCCAAGTCGAAAGCGGCGAGATCCCAATGGCGAGAGTGGATGATGCGGTAACGCGTATACTTAGAGTCAAAATGCGTGCGGGTCTGTTTGATAAACCAAGTCCTGCAAAGCGAACACTATCAGGTAAAACAGAACTTATTGGTGCTAAAGAGCACCGAGAAGTGGCAAAGCAAGCAGTTCGAGAGTCTTTGGTTCTACTGAAAAATAACGACAACATCTTACCATTATCACCTAAGCAAACTGTACTTGTTGCTGGTGATGCTGCCGATAATATCGGTAAGCAATCTGGTGGTTGGTCGATTACTTGGCAAGGCACTAATAACACCAATGCTGATTTTCCTGGTGGCAGTTCAATCTATGATGGGATTAAAGCTCAAGTAGAAAGCGCTGGCGGAAAAACCATTCTTAATGTTTCAGGGGATTATGCGGTTAAACCTGATGTGGCAATCGTCGTTTTTGGTGAAGAACCCTATGCTGAAGGCAATGGCGATATTGATAACTTGGAGTATCAACGTGGTAATAAACGTGATTTAGCCTTATTGCAAAAGTTGAAAGCGCAAGGTGTTCCAGTTATTGCGGTGTTTATTAGTGGTAGACCGATGTGGGTTAACGCTGAGTTAAATGCGTCAAATGCTTTTGTCGCCGCTTGGTTGCCTGGTAGTGAGGGTAAGGCTGTTGCTGACGTGATATTTACTGACGTTGATAATCAACTGCAATTTGATATGACAGGCAAGCTGTCTTTTTCATGGCCAAACAGTCCAACACAAACGGTAGTTAATCGTTTTGATGACGACTATCAGCCGCTATTTCCTTACGGCTTTGGTTTGAGCTACGGCGATGAAACCGAACTGGAATTGTTGGGGGAAGTCGCAGAGCTGAGTAATGACGAGTCACAAAGCGTTGCCATTTTCACTCGCTCTGTACAAGCACCTTGGGTGATGTCGATTGGCAGTGATAATGAGCAGTTATCAGTTACCAGCAGTGTGCTGCAGGGCGAAACAGTCTCTTTGCGTACAGTTGATAAAGTGGTGCAGGAAGATGCAAGGCGAATAGAGTTTAATGGTAAAGGCGCAGGCTTTGTTCGGTTTACGAGTAACTTCCCAAGAGATCTAAGAGCCGCAATTGAATCTAACTCAGCGCTGTCTTTTGCGGTAAAACTCGATAGTGAGCTTAGTGATGACGTCTATATCTCTATGGGTTGTGATATCCAATGTGGTAAGCCGTTAAATGTCAGCTCTTTACTTGCTGAAAAACCAAAGAACAGTTGGCAAACCGTTAGTATTGATTTGAAATGCTTTAGCGACACTGGAGTCGACTTTTCGAGGGTCAATTCACCATTCTCACTGTCAACGCAGGGGAAATTAACGCTGAGTATTGCTGATGTAGCCCTGTTGCCGCGAGTTGATAATCAGCAAGCAAGTATTGACTGCCAGTGATTTGATAAAGATAAGCCATTTTCTTATATAGAGGGTGGCTCCTATCTACATTTTTAAATATTGAGATGATTAACTTTGCAATTATTGCGAACTAACAAAGGCTATGGACGGCTAAGTAGTCCACAGCCGATTCGTGTGCAATTGTGGTGGAAACTATGAGGCTCAGTTTTGTACCGCGAATGCCAGTAATAGCTATGTGGCAGGTGGTTCGTTGCACATTGTTGCGATAAAAGATCCATACAGTGGAGCGGCTGATAAAATGAACATCCAAATTATCACGCTGACGATAAATCAGTGACTAAAGATTACACCTCTGCCGGGTTACGTACGCTCGGGAAAGGAGATTGGCGCTATGGTCGCTTTGAAATTAGAGCCAAGTTTCCAAAAGGTCAGGGAACGTGGGGAGCTGCTTGGATGCTGCCAACCGACTGGGTTTATGGCGAGTGGGCCAGCTCTGGTGAGATTGATATCGTCGAAGCAGTCAACCTTGGCACTGTTTCTGATGAATATTCCGCTAGTCAAAAACAGGACGAAGCAAAGCTGCTTGAAACCCGAATTCACGGTACGTTGCATTATGGTAAATAATGGCCTGAAAATGTTTATTCTGGCTTGTCTTACCATTTAGCTGTTAATGAAAATCCAGCAGAAAGATTTCATGTTTCAGCTATTGAATGGGGACAAGGAGAGAGCCGCTAATACATGTCAGGTAAATATTACGCTACGCAAAATATTTATCAAATGCAAACGGATGCAGGTGTGGTTTACGCATCTGTTAGAAATAAATCTGTACCTAGGCTTTTAGGTAGCCGTCTCATATTAGCCCTAGCTTACAGAGCTACCTAGAGGCACTTGGATAACATGAAATGAAGAGTGTTTGGTAATTCATTTAAGTTCTGTTTGTTGGCGGAAGATGAAGCGAATATTCCCAATACGGGGACTCTGCAGTGAATGGGATACTGCAGCAGCGCAGGCTGTGTTAGAAAGTGCAGGAGGGAAAATCCTGCAATAAGTCAGAGATAAGGCACTTGAATACAATCAAAAGTCAGATATTTTGAATCCATTCTTTGTTGCTTACGCACCTTATTTAGAGTGAGCAAGAAGGTATAATTGGTATCTTGTATAAGCTTGGTGCCTCAATAATATAACTAGATAAATAATCAGTAGGATTATAGGAGAAGCTTAAATGTTGCGGATTGGCATCGATCTTGGTGGAACAAAAATAGAGTTAGTTGCATTAAGTAACGAAGGTGAAGAACTTTTTCGTAAACGTGTACCTACTCCTCGGGAATATATGGCGACGTTAGATACAATAGAATCTTTAGTCAGCGAAGCTGAGTCTTTGCTTGATGATAAAGGCACTGTTGGCGTCGGGATCCCAGGTGTTGTTTCTCCCTACTCTGGTCTAGTTAAGAATGCGAATGCAACTTGGATTAATGGTCATTCTCTGGATATTGATCTAGGTAAACGACTCAACCGAGAGGTTAGAGTAGCCAATGACGCTAACTGTTTTGCTGTATCTGAAGCGGTCGACGGCGCCGCTGCAAACAAAGGGGTTGTGTTTGGTGTAATTATCGGTACTGGCTGCGGTGCAGGCCTTGCGCTAAATGGTAAAGTGCACGGAGGTAGTAACGGTATTGGTGGTGAGTGGGGACATAATCCTCTACCTTGGATGACGGCTGGTGAGTTCAATTCAACTGAATGTTTTTGTGGGAATAAAGATTGTATTGAGACTTTTATTTCAGGTACTGGCTTTGTGCGCGACTACAAGCAAGCTGGCGGTGATGCGCCAAGCGGTATTGAGATTGCTCAGCGAATGGAGAGTGGGGAAAAACTCGCTAAAGAGGCGTTTGAGCGATATATCGATAGACTCGCTCGTTCATTGGCTCATGTGATTAATATTCTTGATCCAGATATCATTGTCTTGGGGGGAGGAGTGTCAAATATTGAAGCTATTTATCCGTTGCTTCCACGCATCTTGCCAAAGTATGTGCTTGGAGGTGAATGTAGTACGCCTGTTGTAAGAAATCATTTTGGGGCTTCATCAGGTGTTCGTGGCGCAGCATGGTTATGGAATTGATGCCGGCTAAATGCTATTTAACCATGAATTTAATATGAGCTAAGATTTTATAGTGTGAGTCTGTTTTAGATACGTGATTAATATGAATACAAGTGCTTTTGTTGAGTCGTCATTTAGTTCTAACATGGTTCACCCTAAGGCTATGTATAAAAGATTAGGTGTGGTTTGCCAAACTGGAACCTTAAAAATAAAGCCAGTCGAAAGATTGGGCTGTTGATCCAGCCCTCTCAGAATCAAGCCCCAACCTAATTAAACACTAAGCTTGCCTGACTTTTTATCACTCCCCCAAAATTCGAATTGTTTTCCCAGCGCTTACCCCTTTTTTACCTAAGCATGGAATCTTATTCATTTGTGCTTTTATGTTTGGATTATGCGTACCATCCCGCCCAAGCGCTTGGATAGCATCCATTATTAGAGAAAGTAAAATCGGGAGATAATCTACAGGGCAATATTAAACATTAGATTGTCAAACATTTTCACCAATTTTTAGTCTTGCAGATAACTAATTATCAAAACCTTTAGATACAGGTGCCTGAATTAGATAGATAATATTTTTAACCGTAACTGTAGCTGGCTGAGAAATTACATATGAACTCCATAGCATTTAGTTTAGACGAACCGAATTCATACCTAGTAACCTGCGTTACTTAAACTTATTTTCCTCGGTTCTTATGCACAAACAGCCGGCTAGGCAAATGAATATCAATGGTTTCTGGGCTGTCCAGTATAATAGCTCCTCCCAAATATGGTGACTTTGGCTTTGTATTAAGTTGATAGCTTAGATTTCTTTCATATAACTTTGCGTGACAAAAGCGTAGGATCCTGAGCTGTGAACTCTACCTTCTTAACTAGATGGATGACTATGTCTACGACCATGGAACAAGCTGATACTCGTGCATTATTAATTTCAATTCGCACTCCTAATACAAAAATAGAGGATATTGATAGATCGTTGGAGGAGTTAGGACGATTAGTTAGTACTCTTGGTTTTACCGTTTTCGCAACGCAAACTCAAAAGCAGAACTCTACTAAGCGTTTGTCGGTATTAGGTGAGGGTAAACTCGAAGAGTTGGCGAGAATGACGGGAGAGCTTGATAGCGTTGAACAAATTGATTCTTTGGCGAACATTGATGAACAAGGATTAAACGAATTTTTAACGTCATCTAACACCCAGCAGCATGCTAATGTCGTAGTGTTTGATTGTGAACTTAGCCCAATGCAATTACGTAATGTTGAGAACGTTTTGGGAGTAGAAGTGTATGATCGAACCGGCATTATCATTGAAATTTTTAGTCGTCATGCTAATACTCGTACGGCTCGATTACAGGTTGAACTGGCACGGTTAAATTATTTAACCCCAAGACTACGCAGTCATCATGGGGGAGATCGAGAACGCCAAAGTGGTCGAGGTGTGGCCGAGAGCCTTTTTGCTATTGAACGTCGTAAAATTCGCGATAAGCAGGCCGAACTAAGGCGTGAGCTAAAGAAAGTTCAAGAAGTGATGCAAGAGCAACGAAGTAGTCGCTTCGAAATGCCTTGTGTTGCGTTAGTTGGTTATACAAATGCAGGTAAATCGTCGCTAATGCGTGGGTTAACAGCTTCTGAAGTATTAGTCGAAGATAAGTTATTTGCGACTTTAGATACCACTGTACGGGCCTTATCGAGGGTGTAACAGATTCTGTGTAACTGCAGTTTTAGTTAATATGTTTCACAAGTCTGTCTTCAAACTCAATAATA
>NZ_JBRIMB010000042.1:0-40962 GCF_052977265.1 Shewanella sp. 0m-8
TATTATTGAGTTTGAAGACAGACTTGTGAAACATATTAACTAAAACTGCAGTTACACAGAATCTGTTACACCCTCGTCAATGGGTAAATATACAGTAATGCTTACCACATAAGATCGTCTGGAATAACATAATCTGCATACGGATCATCTTCTTCTACAATCTCTGTATTATCTTCTTGAGACCATAAGTAGCCAATCCAAGTAGGTACAAGAAGGTTCACTCGTTCAGCCAGCTTATGCGGTACTAAGTAACTCACCTCTTCGTGTCTGACAATACCTAAATGGCCGTTAAGCAATTCACTTTGCATTTTCTCATTTACATAAAGTGAGAAGATTTTATTTTCAAAAGTGAAGTTAAACTTAATTTCAGCATCTTTTGGCGGCTTAATAACACAATTTCTAAATTCTGTTACTAATCCACGTACTAAACCTTTCTCAGACGCTTCTGCAAAACGTTGCTCGTTCAGTTGCTTATCTTTATCAATCTGAGCTTGTTTTTTAGCTGCTATTTCTTGTTTCAGTGTATCAGAGCCATCGTCGACTTTAGCCTTTCTATCGCGACGCTTCTGAGTTTTAGTATCTCTAACTTTTTGCTTACTGACTAAGCCAGCTTTTAACAACTGCTCTTGAAATGGATTTGCCATAACTATAAATCTCTAATTTAACGATTACTCTTAATCGACTTATTCTTTTACATAATTGCGTTTAGCTAATTGCCCTATCTCGGCAATAGCCGCGCCCGCACCACCTAGAGACCATCCACCATCAACAGGTAAAACGGTACCCGTAATGTAGGACGCCATGTCAGATGCTAGAAATAGTGCCGCATTGGCAATATCATCACAACTGCCGTTACGTCTTAAAGGCACGCCTTTAGCAACATGAGCTTGTAACTCGGCGGTAGGGGCTAACCTATCAAAGCCTTCCGTTCCTGCAATCGGCCCAGGAACAATTGAGTTGATCCTAATGCCCTTGCAGCCCCACTCTATCGCCAATGTCTTGGTCAGCATATCGACCCCAGCTTTAGCCGCGCAAACATGCACCTGCATTGGCATGGGTACATAAGCTTGTGGTGCAGAGATCTGAATGATGGCGCCGCCCTGCTCTTTAATCAGTGCAAAGCCTTGCTTAAGCACCTGAAAGCTACCTAAAAGGTCTATGTCCATGACTGACTTAAAACCATTCTCTGACAGGTTCTCTGCCGATGATGGGAAGTTACCCGCAGCGCCACTGACTAAGACATCAATATGAACAAATGTATCAGCAATTACAGCAAAGCCCAGTTTCAATGCTTCGAGATCTCTTACGTCAAAACAAACACCGAAATGCTTTCCTTCTGGATTAGCGAGTTTTAATTGCTCAACAGCGGCATCGACTTTAGTTGCGCTGCGACTCGCCACTGCCACATTTGCACCGGCTTGAGAGAAGCGAATAGCGATACCTAAGTTTATGCCACTGGTACCGCCAACAACGACAACATTCTTTCCTTGATAGCTAAACATGGTCACTTCTCCTCATTAAGTTTATTTCAAACCAGTAAATAACAATTTGAAACTAACCTACAAGGCGAAAGCTAATTATGCAATCGTTTGATAGATTGCTTGCAATGCCTTAAGCGGATCTGCTGCTTTTGTAATTGGACGGCCAATCACTAAATAATCAGAACCTGCAGCAAGCGCTTCAGCGGGTGTCATCACTCGATGTTGATCGCCTTTGTCAGAACCCGCAGGGCGAATACCCGGTGTGATGAGTTTGAAGTCATCACCGAACGTAGCCTTTAATATGCTAGATTCCTGTGCTGAACAAACTACACCATCAAGACCAGCTTGTTTAGTCAACGCCGCTAAGCGTAAAACATGTTCTGAAGCCGGTACATTGATGCCAAGTAGCTTCAGCTCTTCATCGCTCATTGATGTTAATACCGTCACAGCGATTAACAAAGGCGCGTTATCACCGTAGGGTTCTAGTGCACGCTTAGCAGCTTGCATCATTGCGAGTCCACCTGATGCATGGATGTTCGTCATCCAAACGCCAAGCTCTGCAGCTGCAGTTACCGCTTTAGCGACTGTGTTTGGTATGTCGTGAAACTTAAGATCCAGGAACAAATCAAAGCCACGATTATGAATGTCAGTAACTAATTGTGGGCCAAACAGCGTAAACATCTCTTTGCCGACTTTCAGTCTGCACATGTCCGGGTCTAATTGATCGATAAGCTGCAAAGCATCATTTTTATTATCGTAGTCTAGGGCAACTAAAATAGGCTTGTCAGTCATTGTTTCTCCAATCGCTTTGCGGTGTAAGTTGTATTATTTTTTGTTGGTCAATCAGCAGCACTAACGGTTATTCACCGTCTAGGCCTCTAATCCTTTTTATACTCCCCCAATGCTTACATGAGGGGCAATGCCAATATAGCCTATGGGATGGGAAGCCACATTCTCTGCAGCGATATCCAGGTCTATATTTAATCTGTTGCTCTACTAACTGCTCAAGCATGGTCAAACTCTGTTTGGCTTGTCCTTCTTCAGCTTGCTGTAGATGCATTTTCATAAGGTGCTGAAAGCTTTTCATCGTCGGATGCCTAATCAGGCCTTCCATGATTAATTTTTCTGCGTCTTTGGGATGACCTTGCTCAATCATGTGCTGAGCAAGGGTTATGGTTATACTGGCACCAGCACCATTCTCTATTGCTTCTCTTAGAAGCTCTTGATAACCGCTGCTATCATTGGTCACTAAGTAGGCTTGTTTTGCGATTGCTAATGCATCAGGCAAAAAATCGATATCAGTGGTGAGCAATTTCTCTATGCTTTGCTTGCATGCCTTAAACTCTTCTTGCTTTAAGTATTGCTCCGCAAGTGCTAACAAGGCTCGTGCACATCGACTATCTTGCTTAATCGCTAGCTGAAGGTTCTTAAGTTTTAATGCGACATCTTCAGTCTCGTCGGCGAGTTCACAGTAAAAATGCGCAGTATCGTGTTTAAGGTCGTGCTGACGTTTACGCTTCAACTTCTTGATAATATCTATCGCTTTTTGCCAATCTTTGGTCACTTGATAGATAGCAATCAGTTGAGTTTCAGCTTCTTCACTATGATCGTCCTGATTAACGAGATTGATAAAGATCTCTTCTGCTCTGTCATAAAAACCTGCAGCGAGATAATCCTTACCCAGTTCCATCATGGCTAGATCTCGTTGCTCAGTGGTGAGGCTTGGTCTTGCGATAAGGTTTTGATGAATGCGGATCGAGCGATCTACTTCGCCTCGCTTTCTAAATAGCGAACCTAAGGAGAGATGGGTATCAATAGTGTCATCGTCTACATCAAGCATGCTGATAAACAAATCAACCGCTTTATCTGATTCGTTCGACAAAAGAAAGTTAAGCCCTGTGAAGTAGTCACGACTTAGCTGCTTTCTTTGATTTGTCTGTTTTTGCCTGACACTTCTGCGTCCCATATACCAACCATACCCGGCAGCTATAGGAAGAAGCAGAAAGAGGATCTCTAACATATTAAGCGTCTACTTCTTTGTCTGCGCTTGGATTAACAACCATGGTCTTAACTTTAGATTCAGTTGCTTGATTTAATTCTTGTTTCTCTTGAGCGTTGTGCAACTTTTTATTCGCACGACGTAGGGCTAATTTAAGACCCGCGATATGGTACATGGCAAATATCCAGCTCACTAGAAAGCCAGCTAAAAACACAAATGCAAGAACCACAGGTAATCTAAATTCACCTTGAGCAACAAAGTAACTAATTGTCACGACTTGTTCGTTACGAGCACCAAAAATAAGCGCTAAGAAAAAAAATGCAGCGACTAAAAAGGCAATGATAAATGACTTCACGTTAAGCTCCATGAACGCGTTGGTAAGCTTTGATTATCTAAGAAAATGAGTAAACTAGCTAGTTATACCTAAGTTTTAGGTATAAAAAAGCCTCCTAATGGAGGCTTTTAATACGATGTAAATTACGCGTTGATTGCATCAACACGTTCGCGCAGTTCTTTGCCTGGCTTAAAGTGCGGTACATACTTGCCTTCCAATTCGACTGAAGTACCAGTCTTTGGGTTACGGCCAGTGCGTGGTGCACGATAATGAAGTGAGAAACTACCAAATCCACGGATCTCTATACGATCTCCAGTTTCCAATGTATCAGCCATTTGCTCCAACATTTCTTTGATAGCGGCTTCCACTTCTTTCGCAGACAGCTGCGACTGCCTAGTGGCAAGTTTTTCGATTAGCTCGGACTTAGTCATCCTATATCCTCTATTATCAAGCCAAATACAGTCACCTTTTAGGGGTGCAAGCACCCCTGAACGTCAAGGCGATTATTTACGAGCTGCTTTGAACGCTTCAGCCATAGCGCTGCTCATTACAGCGTCATCTTGGCTGTTCAAGCTAGCCATTGCTTCTTTCTCTTCAGCTTCATCTTTCGCACGTATAGATAGGCTGATAGTGCGGTTCTTACGATCCACACCCATGAACTTAGACTCGACTTTGTCACCTACAGAGTAAACTGTTGATGCATCTTCGATACGCTCACGAGAGATATCTGAAACGCGAAGGTAACCTTCAACAGTCTCAGCTAGTTCAATTGTAACACCTTTTGCGTCAACTGCAGTAACAACACCATTTACTACAACACCTTTCTTCTTATCAGCAAGGTATGCGTTGAATGGATCGTCTTCAGTTTGCTTAACGCCTAAACTGATGCGCTCGCGCTCTGGGTCTACAGAAAGAACTACAGCGTGGATTTCATCGCCTTTCTTGTATTCAGAAACTGCATCTTCGCCAGTACCGTTCCAAGAAATGTCAGAAAGGTGAACTAGACCGTCGATGCCGCCGTCAAGACCGATGAAGATACCGAAGTCAGTGATTGACTTGATCTTACCAGAAACCTTGTCGCCTTTGTTGAAACGCTCAGCGAAATCATCCCATGGGTTAACTTTACATTGCTTAAGACCTAGAGAAATACGACGACGCTCTTCATCGATGTCAAGAACTAGAACTTCAACTTCATCACCTAGGTTAACAACCTTAGATGGGTGGATGTTCTTGTTAGTCCAATCCATTTCAGAAACGTGAACAAGACCTTCAACGCCTTCTTCAATTTCAACGAAACAACCGTAGTCAGTTAGGTTAGTTACGCGACCAGTCAAACGTGTGTTTTCTGGGTAGCGCTTGCTGATTTCTAACCATGGATCTTCGCCAAGTTGCTTAAGACCTAGTGATACGCGTGTACGCTCACGGTCATACTTAAGAACTTTAACGTTGATTTCGTCACCAACATTAACGATTTCAGATGGGTGCTTAACACGCTTCCAAGCCATATCAGTGATATGTAGAAGACCGTCAACACCACCAAGATCAACGAATGCACCGTAGTCAGTAAGGTTCTTAACGATACCCTTAACTGCTTGACCTTCTTGAAGGTTCTCAAGAAGAGCATCACGCTCTGCACTGCTTTCTGATTCGATAACTGCACGACGAGAAACAACAACGTTGTTACGCTTCTGGTCAAGCTTGATAACTTTGAATTCTAATTCTTTGTTTTCTAGGTGAGCTGTATCGCGAACTGGGCGAACGTCAACTAGAGAACCTGGTAGGAATGCACGGATACCGTTTAATTCAACAGTGAAACCGCCTTTAACCTTACCATTGATGATACCGATTACAGTTTCAGCATCTTCGTACGCTTTTTCTAGAACGATCCAAGCTTCGTGACGCTTAGCTTTCTCACGAGAAAGTTGAGTCTCACCGAAACCATCTTCTACAGAGTCAAGCGCTACGTCAACTTCGTCGCCAACTGCGATTTCTAGAGCGCCTTGAGCGTTCTTGAACTGTTCAGCTGGGATTGGGCTTTCAGACTTAAGACCTGCGTCAACAAGTACCATACCGTTTTCGATGGCTACAACTACACCACGTACGATAGAACCTGGACGGAACTCTAGAGTTTCAAGGGATTGTTCAAATAGATCAGCAAAAGATTCAGTCATGTTTAAGTTACTTTCTTTAATAAACCACGGACCATCCTGGACGTGGAGTCAGTATAATAATTCATCTCATCCATGTGACGAATAGTTAAGTACCCGCTTACGCTGGTACTTGGAGCTTTTGATGAATATGCGTTAGTGCTAAGTCCAACACATCTTCAATATTAATGTTAGTCGTATCGATAATCAGTGCGTCTTCGGCAGGTACCAAAGGAGCGACACTACGATTCATATCGCGGTCGTCACGCTCTTTTATCTCAGACAAAAGTTGATCGATATTAACATCGAAGCCCTTGTCCTGCAACTGATTATAGCGCCTTTGCGCCCTTTCTTCCGCCGTTGCTGTCAAATACAATTTAGCTGGCGTAGCTGGAAATACGATCGTTCCCATATCACGGCCGTCAGCAATCAAGCCTGGTGCTTCTGCAAATGCACGCTGACGACGCAATAGCGCTTCCCTAACTCGTGGGAATGCCGCAACTTTTGATGCCGCGTTAGAGCATTCTTGGCTGCGGATGGTTATTGATACATCCTCACCCTCTAAAACGACTTTAATCCCTTTAGCTTCATTACCCGTCACAAACTGCACATCTAAATGTGCGGCAAGTAAGGTTAACGACTCTTCATTATCTAGTTCTACGTTGTGATGAATAGCGGCTAAGGCTAATACACGGTAAATCGCACCACTATCGAGTAACTTGTAGCCTAATCGCTCAGCAAGTAACTGACTAATAGTACCTTTTCCCGCACCGCTTGGGCCGTCAACAGTGACAACAGGCGCCCTTTCTGACATAAAATCCTCCACAAGAAATTCCATCTTCCTTGATATAACCGAAAAATGAGCGCGCGCATTATAAACCATGTAAGTTTAGAAAGCGGCAAAAAATTCAAATATTCGGGAACTTGGTTCAGCAAATCTTCAGGTTAGCCAAGGTTAACCTGAAGCGTATTACTGCTTGTTGGGGTAACGCTTATCTAGCAAGCGCGTTAAATTGTTTGAAATAATCTGGGAATGTCTTAGAGGTACATTCAGGCTCATTAATGGTGATCCCGCAATCCGCAAACGCCATCATAGAGAAACACATCGCCATTCGGTGATCATTATAGGTATCAATTGCTGCAGTATTTAGCTTAGCGGGTGGCGTTACGCTGATATAGTCATGTCCTTCATCGACTATAGCACCGACCTTTCGCAGTTCAGTTGCCATTGCCGCTAAACGGTCGGTTTCTTTAATCCGCCAATTATAAATATTACGAATACGGGTTGTACCGGTCGCAAACAGTGCCGCCGTCGCAATTGTCATTGCTGCGTCTGGTATATGGTTCATATCAAGATCAACTGCTGTTAGCTTAGCTTGACGAGCAATAATATAATCATCGCCCCACTCTATCTCAGCCCCCATTTTTTCGAGTACGTCTGCAAACTTAACATCACCTTGAATGCTGAGCTTGCCTACACCTGTGACCTTAACTTTTCCACCTTGAATCGCACCGGCGGCAAGAAAATAAGAAGCCGATGACGCGTCACCTTCAACCAGTACTTTGCCTGGAGAGACATAACGTTGACCAGTCTTGATCTCAAATGAAGCGTAGTCGTTATTTGTAACCTTAACGCCAAACTGCTCCATTAAGGCTAAGGTAATATCGATATAAGGTTTTGAGACTAGCTCACCTTTAATTTGAATATTTACATCGTCTTGAGCTAGCGGTGCAACCATCAGCAGTGCGGTTAAAAACTGGCTGGACAGATCGCCAGCTATCTCAACATTGCCACCATTTAACCCCGTTGAGGTAATATGCAGTGGCGGAAAACCCTCATTTTTAAGGTAACTCACTTCGGCACCGAGTTGGCGCAGCGCATCGACCAGATCGCCAATAGGACGCTCTTCCATACGCGGCTCACCTGTTAACGTAAACTCACCTTGGCCTAATGTTAGTGCAGCACATAATGGGCGCATTGCTGTACCTGCGTTTCCTAAAAACAAGCTTTGCGGCTCACTCGCGTTTAAAGTACCGGCTAAGCCATCTAATTCACACACGGTATTGTTATTCGATAAACGATAGTTGACGCCGAGTTGCTTAAGTGAGGCCAACATATAACGAATATCGTCTGAGTCGAGTAAATTGGTGAGTGTCGTGGTTCCACTAGCGAGAGTCGCCAATAATAAAGCACGATTTGAAATGCTCTTTGAACCAGGAATATTAACCGTACCTGATACTTTTTTTATCGGCTCTAAACGTAATTGATTCATTGCGTACTTCTTATTATTACTGCAGGAGTCAAACTCGCCTGCGGGTTAACAGTAGATGTTCATGCAAGACAGCATTACTCCTAATTTGATAGGATTTAAGGTCATCACGACAAAATGACAGCCGTCTACGCGTTTGTTTGAACTTCGTAGATATAAAGTTACTCATTGCTGCGCAGGATTCAACACTTTTTTATAAAAATCATCCTTTACAAGACAAATTATACTCAAGTAGTAATAATTCACAGTTTCACTCGGCTTACAACAGCCAATTATTACCTATTAACTTTAAGTGGAATCATAATATTCCAACAACTTTCAGGATCAAAATATACCGCAATACTGTTCATCGCTAGGTTATATACGTTACTCTAAGTTAATAAAGATAATGATCAATAAAACAGCCAACAACAGAGAAGGTAAATGGAGCCATGTTCAACAAATTGACCGCTATGCCTGCCGATCCAATCCTTGGGTTACTGACTAAATATCGTGAAGATGACCATTGCCAAAAAGTAGACTTAGGTGTTGGAGTCTATAAAGATGAGTCGGGTCACACCCCAATTTTGTCTTGTGTTAAAAAAGCAGAAAAGTTTAGATTAGAGACAGAGTCAACTAAAGTTTACATCGGCCCTACAGGTTCAGGTGATTTCAACAGGTTAATTACTGAGCTCGCTTTTGGTTTAGATAACCCGGTTATTTTAGCCAACCGAGTTCGTACAGTGTCGACCCCTGGCGGTACTGGGGCACTTCGAGTTGCTGCTGATTTTATCAAGCGATGCAATCCAAATGCCATACTCTGGGTTAGCGATCCTACTTGGGCAAATCATACTGGCCTGTTTGAAGCGGCGGGGATCACAGTTAAAACCTATCCCTATTATAACTACGATACAAAGTCACTCAAGTTTGACGAGATGAAAGCCGCCTTGGCCAAGGTGAGCGAAGAAGATGTTGTGCTACTGCATGCATGCTGTCATAACCCAAGTGGTATGGACTTAAGTCCATCACAGTGGGATGAGATTATTTCACTCACCAGTCGACAAGGTTTCACTCCTCTTATCGATATGGCTTACCAGGGTTTTGGTGATGGTGTTGATGAAGATGCCTATGGCGTGCGTAAAATGGCTGCAGCGGTTAACAATATGATCCTGTGTAGTTCTTGCTCTAAGAATTTTGGCTTATACCGTGAACGAATTGGATCCTGCTCAATTATCGGCAGTGATGCAATACGCGCAGATATCGCATTTTCAGTGCTTTTGTACGTAGTACGTTGTATCTACTCAATGCCGCCAGCTCATGGCGCTGCTATTGTCGAAACCATTTTAGGTTCAGACACACTAAAACAAGAATGGTTAAACGAATTAACCGTAATGCGTGAGCGTATTAACGGTAACCGTGTAATGCTGGTTAATAAGCTTAAAGAGAAAGGCGTTCAACGTAACTTTGACTTTATCGCCAAGCAAAAAGGCATGTTCTCTTTTCTTGGGATAACCCCAACAGAGGTTGCTGAACTGCAAGAGCATTATAGCGTCTACATGGTAGACTCAAGCCGGATTAGTATTGCAGGCATTGGAACTGGGAATATTGATTACCTCGCAGAATCAATTGCGAAAGTGATTTCTTAGTATAGAGGTAAACGATTCGTTCAAGCTTGATTAAATTTAACGTGAACCTCATTAGAACAATAACTAAAAAGCCGATAATATCGCTATTATCGGCTTTTTTGATTTAGTTTTAAACGATGTCTAGCTATGTTTCGCAGCAAACGCTTTCATAAAGTTAACTAACGCATCTACACCGGCCAATGGCATAGCATTGTATAAACTAGCCCGCATACCACCAACGCTTCGATGACCTTTTAAGGCTACGAGGCCTGCAGCTTTTGCATCCTCTAGAAACTTCGAATCTAAATCAGCATTTGTCAGTTTAAAAGTGACATTCATGCGGCTTCGATTTTGTTTTGCAACGTCACAGACATAAAAACCTAATTCATCAATACACTGATATAGGCGCGCAGCCTTTTCAATATTGATCTGTTCCATCTGGGAAACACCACCAACACTTTTCAACCAGCTAAAGACTTCTGCGGCCAAATACCAAGCAAACGTCGGTGGCGTGTTGTACATGGAGTCATGTTTAACCGCTAAGCGATAATCCATAATTGACGATTGCGGCAAGCTCGATAAAGAAAGCATATCATCACGCACAATAACGATACTTAAGCCCGATGGACCAATGTTCTTTTGCGCGCCAGCATAAATTAGCCCGAACTGACTCACGTCGATTGTACGTGACAAAATATTAGATGACATATCAGCAATAACAGGCCAAGGACTGTTAATGCTTTCAAAAATTTCGATACCATCAACGGTCTCATTTGGACAGTAGTGTACATATCGGTAATCTTTATCAATTTGAGTCAGGTCAGGAAGCGAGATCTGTTTCTTTCCCTCTACAACACTGACAATGTCGATAACATCAACATTGTCTTCACCGGCTATTTTTTTTGCTTCTTCAACCGCCGCCTGAGACCAGCTACCATCGACTAAATAGAGTGCTTTTCCATTGTTGCCTAAAAAATTATTCACAACAGCCGAAAATTGGCCGCGACCACCACCATGCATAAACAACACGTGATAATTGGCCGGTATATCCATTAACTGACGTAAATCAGTGTCAGCTTGTTCAGTTAACGCGATAAATTCTTTACTTCGATGACTCACCTCCATAACGGAAACACCTTGGTCATTCCAGTTCAATAGCTCTTTCTGAGCCTTTTGCATTACAGGTGCGGGTAACATGGCAGGGCCTGCACAGAAGTTAAAAATCGCGCTCACAGTATTGTCCTTCTATTATTATCAGTAGAAATAGTGGAGTATTAGCATTCTTTTTAGCATTATATCCCAACGCTTTAGAAGCTAACATAAAAATAAAATCACTCTTAACGTTGATGTAAGCAAGTCACTATTTATAAATTTAATAACTGCTTTTGTTAGCATTATCGTTAAAATAATACCTAGGCTAGATGTGAGTAGCGAATTGTGAGTATTGATGACACCACTCACTTAGATACACCACTTACTCACACAACGAGTAGCCTAATATTTTGTACTTAACAATAACAGATAGCAATCAGCATAAACATGCATTGTTATTTGGTTAAGTTGCAACGAATATACTAAACAGACCGTTTTAACGGCATATTGGATCTGTCCATGTTTTTTAAATCGATGTTGGTTATCGGCACATTATCAATCGGTGCGACTTTTACTCTGCAGCATGCCTATGCCGCCCCCTCTCAATATACGACGCTTGCTGATAGCTTCAAACAACGTTTCCATCGAGAGTTAAAAGTCAATAAAGTGCCCGGCGGCGCTTTTGTCATCGTTGATGCTGACAAAGTGATCAAATTAAGCAGTTATGGCAAGCGCAGCAAAGGCAGCAACAAAAATGTTAATGCTAATACCGTGTTTAGACTCGCTTCTGTTTCTAAAACCTTTGCAGGCACGTTAGCGAGCATATTGGTTGAAGAAAATAAGTTAGACTGGCAACAACCTATAGTGAACTATTTACCCGAATTCACTTTAGCTAAACAGCAGATGGCTAAGCAAATTAATCTCGGCCACGTGATCGGCCACAGCACAGGCTTAATGCCCAATAGTTATGACAACCTAGTCGATAGTAACGTCAAGGTGGCTAAAATCATCAGCAAGTTTGATGAGCTAACCCCTATCTGTAAACCCGGCGTATGTTATGGCTACCAAAATGTCGCGTTCTCCTTTATCCAAACCGCAATTGAGCAGCAATCTGCATCCAGTTACTCAGACTTACTGCAACAACGCATTTTCTCGCCGTTAGCGATGGACACCGCATCGGTTGGCTTTAACGCTTTTCAACAAACCAGCAATCGCGCAGAGCCTCATATCAAAACAAAATATGGCTTTAAACAAGTAAAGGTAAAATCAAATTATTATCAACTGGCTCCCGCCGCAGGTGTTAATGCCAGTATTACTGATCTATCAAAATGGCTTATAGCAAATTTAGGCCAAAATCCTGAGGTGCTCAGTGAAACGGTATTGCTAGATGTAACCACCCCTGGGGTCAAGACCACCAAAGAGTTGCATCGTCGTGATTGGCGAGCGTATCTTAATAGCGCCCATTACGGCAAAGGCTGGCGCGTATATGAGTTTGACGGTCGACCACTTATTTATCATGCGGGCTGGGTTGCTGGTTATGTCGCTGAAGTTTCCTACTCTCCAGAGTTAAATATCGGTATGGCTATGTTATTAAATGGCGAGTCACGAGTTATTGCGAAATTAAGCTCTGAGTTTTGGCGTGATGCTTTTAAGCAAGCCGATAAAGCAGGTAATTGACGCCTCATTTAATACTATAAATAGAGCAATATAGAATACTCAAGGGATGTATATTGCAGAGCTTTGATTCTAAAAAGTCCCCCTGTATTTATGTTGATGCCGAAAACAAAAAAGGATGCCAATGGCATCCTTTTTTATTGAGATTAATAATCAAATTGATTGATATTAGTCTTCAGTTGTTGGCGTTTCATCGCTCTGCGCTGCTGCATCTGATACATCAGTAGTGCTTACATCAGCTTGACCTTCAGTTTCTGCAGTCGCTTCAGTGATGATTGGGTTTCCCTCTTCATCTAGCTCAACTTCAGGAACTTGAATTTCATCGATACGCTGTAGGCCCACGACTTTTTCATCTTCCGCTGTACGGATGATAGTAACGCCCTGGGTGTTACGGCCAATGGTCGATACACCTTCAGCAGGTGTTCTTACCAAGGTACCTTTGTTACTGATCAACATGATTTCATCATTGCCGCCAACTTGTACTGCACCCACTACGGCGCCGTTACGTTCGCTAACTTTAATTGAAACCACACCTTTAGTACCGCGGCTCTTCGCTGGGTACTCAGATAGATCAGTACGCTTACCGTAACCGTTTTCAGTTACCGTTAAGATTGCACCATCGCCTTTAGGTACGATTAGCGATACAACCGTTTGGCCATCTTCCAGCTTAATACCACGCACACCCGTTGCAGTACGTCCCATAGCACGTAGCGCAACAACCTCTTCGCCTGTTTCTGGATCAATCTTAACTTCACCAGTTTCAGAGCTACGAGCCTTCTCGTTAAAACGGACAACTTTACCTTCGTTAGAGAACAGCATGATATCGTCATTACCATCGGTAATATCAACACCAATCAGCTGATCGCCATCTTTTAGGTTAACCGCAATAATACCGTTTGCACGAGGATTGCTGTAAGCCGTTAGTGCAGTTTTCTTAACCGTACCGTGTGATGTTGCCATGATAATGTACTTATCTTCAGCATATTCACGTACAGGTAGAATTGCAGTAATACGCTCACCTTCAGCCAATGGCAATAGGTTAACGATTGGGCGACCACGAGCTGTACGGCTTGCCAATGGTAATTGATAGACTTTAAGCCAGTACATCTTACCAAAATCAGAGAAGCACAAGATGGTATCATGGGTGTTAGCAACCAATAGTTTCTCAACGAAATCTTCGTCTTTCACTTTAGTTGCAGCTTTACCTTTACCACCACGACGCTGGGCTTGGTAATCAGACAGTACTTGATATTTGGCATAACCTAAGTGAGAAAGCGTCACAACAACGTCTTCTTCATTGATTAGATCTTCAAGACTCATATCAACTTCGTTAGCGTTAATAACAGTACGTCGCTCATCACCAAAGTTTGTTAATACTTCTTCAAGCTCTTCTTTAATCACTTCCATCAAACGTTGTGGACTACCAAGAATAAATAGTAGTGCAGCAATAATTTCTAGAAGCTCTTCATATTCAGCAATGATCTTGTCATGTTCTAGACCGGTTAAACGGTGTAAACGTAGTTCAAGGATCGCTTGAGCTTGCTGCTCAGTCAGGTAGTACTGGTCGTCACGGATCCCGAACTCTGGTTCAAGCCATTCTGGACGAGCTGCGTCATCGCCTGCTTTTTCAAGCATGCCTTTAACATGTCCAAGCTCCCAGCCTTGTGCAACAAGTTTAACTTTTGCTTCAGCAGGCGTTGGAGAGGCTTTAATCAACGCAATAATTGGATCGATGTTAGCTAATGCAACTGCTAACGCTTCAAGGATGTGAGCGCGTTCGCGTGCTTTACGCAGTTCAAATACCGTACGACGCGTTACCACTTCACGACGGTGAAGAATAAAGCACTCTAGCATCTCTTTAAGGTTAAATAGTTTAGGCTGACCATTGGTCAGTGCAACCATGTTAATACCAAAAGAGCACTGCATTTGGGTCTGTGCATAAAGGTTATTTAGTACAACCTCACCCACTTCGCCACGCTTGATTTCGATAACAATACGCATACCGTCTTTATCAGACTCGTCGCGTAAGCCACTGATACCTTCAATTTTCTTATCTTTAACAAGCTCGGCAATTTTTTCAATTAAACGCGCTTTGTTAACTTGATAAGGAATTTCGTGAACAATAATACGCTCACGACTATTCTCTTCTTCAATATCTGCACGTGCACGCATCACTGCGCGGCCACGGCCTGTCTTATATGCATCGATAATGCCCTTGCGGCCATTAATGATTGCAGCCGTTGGGAAGTCAGGACCCGGAATGTAGTCCATCAGCTGTTCAATAGATAAGGCAGGATCTTCGATTAGCGCTAAGCAACCAGCAATCACTTCGCTTATGTTATGCGGAGGAATGTTCGTTGCCATACCAACAGCAATACCTGACGAACCGTTCACCAGCAGTGTTGGGATCCGTGTAGGTAAAACAGCAGGAATAAACTCGGTGCCATCGTAGTTTGGCACAAAGTCAACGGTCTCTTTCTCTAGATCGGCTAAAAGCTGATGTGCCACCTTGTCCATACGGATTTCGGTATAACGCATTGCTGCCGCCGCATCGCCGTCAACTGAACCGAAGTTACCTTGACCGTCAATAAGTGGATAGCGCATAGAGAAAGGCTGGGCCAAACGAACGATTGTGTCATATACCGCTGTATCACCATGTGGGTGATATTTACCGATTACATCACCTACGACACGGGCAGACTTTTTATAAGGCTTATTCCAGTCGTTTTTCAATTCGCTCATGGCGAATAATACGCGGCGATGTACCGGTTTTAAACCGTCACGAACGTCAGGCAGTGCACGGCCAACAATTACGCTCATAGCGTAATCTAAGTATGAATTTTTTAATTCGTCTTCAATATTAATTGGTGTTATAGATGAAGCCAGATCAGTCATAAACTGCTCGATCCCCTGAAATTTAGCGTGCTATTCCTATTTCCTAGAATAGCTATGCTTGAAAACGTGATTTGGCATTCTAACACAGTTATTTTATGGCGCTAGACCCAAATATCGATTCATTTTAAATAAGCCAAAAAAGCTAATTCACTTGATTAAAATCAAGACATAGGCGCATTAATTGTTCAGTTTGTTCAATAAGTAACAAACAGCTTCATAACTGCTTTGTTTCTTGGTGCTATTCATTATAATGTGGCCCAAAGACAGATTTTTCGCTCTGAGGTAATTTAAGTGCAAACACATAATAATGTTGATCCACAAGAGATCGCGAAGTTTGAGAAAATGGCCGCCACTTGGTGGGACCCTAACGGCGAATTTAAGCCACTGCATAACTTAAATCCACTTCGCCTTAACTATATTGACCAAACAGCAGGCGGCATTTTTGGTAAACAAATTCTCGATGTCGGCTGTGGCGGCGGAATTTTGTCTGAAAGCATGGCAAAAATTGGCGCTAACGTAACTGGCCTAGACATGGGTGATGAACCACTTGATGTCGCCAGACTTCACGCACTAGAAACAGGCGTCGAGATTAACTATGTAAAAAATACCGCTGAAGCACACAGAGACCAACACCGTGGTCATTATGATGTCGTCACTTGCATGGAAATGCTTGAGCATGTTCCTGACCCTAGCTCTGTTATTCAAGCTTGCGCCGATATGGTTAAACCAGGTGGTTTTGTGTTTTTCTCAACCATTAACCGCAACATCCGTGCCTATGTTGAAACCATTCTAGGTGCTGAATACCTATTAAAGATGTTGCCTGTTGGCACACATGATCATAATAAATTTATCAAACCATCAGAGTTAATTGGTTTGGCTGATAACGCCGAGCTATTTTGTACAGATGCTGTGGGTATTACCTATAACCCTATTACTGACATCTTCAGATACACCAAGAGCCTTGAAGTTAACTACATGATAGCTACGGTTAAAAATGACTAAAGCACAGGCACTTACTATTAAAGGTGTGCTATTTGATTTAGATGGCACACTCGCTGATACGGCACCAGAAATGATTGAGGCACTTAATATGGCTTTAGCCGCGAATGGTCACAGTCGTGTGCCATTTGAAGCCATTAGAGCGAGCGCCTCACATGGCAGTATCGCAATGATTAAAGCTGCCATCCCCGCCATTGATGACGCAAGCATTCCTTCATTACAGCAATCTCTTTTCGACAATTATGAGCTGATCAACGGAGATAATTGCGATTTATTTAAGGGGTTAGATAGGTTACTGGACACGCTTAGCCAGCTTTCAATCCCCTTTGGGGTCGTCACCAACAAGCCAGCGCGCTTTGCAAGGCCTCTACTAGATAAACTCGGTTTAACAGCAAAAATGCCTGCTGTGGTCAGCGGCGATACCACTCAACATTCAAAGCCCCATACAGCTCCTATGCTGTTAGCAGCACAGCAGCTTAGGGTTTTACCTGAGCATATTCTTTATTTAGGCGATGCTGAACGTGATCTTATCGCTGCTAAGGCGGCGAATATGATCTCAGGTTTAGCGGCCTGGGGGTATATCGGACCAGATGACGAACCGAGTCTTTGGCCTGCTGACTTAAGTTTTGAAAACGGTGACAGCTTAGCCGATTTTTTTTGCTATAAGCGCTAGCGTATTCACCCTTTATATGCTGCTTTAAAATCTTTGTTAATTAAGTTATTAAGCGTCATAAAAAAGTACTCAAATGATCGGTTAGGATCGCACAAGTTAGCAGCGATCTTATCGATCATTTTTATTTGCTCAAATATTACTCTTCACCGAGGAAATCAAATCAAAACAAGCTTTAAGGGTTAGCCATTACTAACAGGTTCAATTACCCCCAAGATATCCACAACTTGTCCAATAAATTCCCACTTGCAAAAATACCATAACCTCACTATCTTGTAGCTATTGAATCTCAAAACACCATATATTGTGTGTGAGTGACAATAACAGGCACTATTTAGTCGTTTGTGTCAACAAAAAGGAACTCTCCGTTTTTACGGTTAAAAACTGTTTGTTTACAGGGAAACGTAGGGTGAACCTGAACTGGTCACTTTCATAAATATAAAAATCAAGGTCTATCTTTAATGAATAGCAATATGACAGTCACAAAGCGTAGTGGCGAACGTGAGACTATCGATCTCGACAAAATCCATCGCGTTATTGAATGGGCGGCAAAGGGACTTAATAATGTCTCTGTATCAGAAGTAGAACTCCGTTCTCACCTGCAATTTTTCGACGGCATTGCAACTGAAGCCATCCATGAGACTATCATTAAAGCAGCAGCTGACTTAATTTCACCAGAAGCACCTGATTATCAGTTCCTTTCTGCACGTCTTGCTGTGTTCCATTTACGTAAGAAAGCCTTTGGCCAGTTTGAACCTCCTAAGCTTTATGACCACGTGGTCAATTTAGTTGAGCTCGGTAAGTACGATGCTCACATTCTTGAAGATTACTCTCAAGAAGAGATTGAAATTCTTGATACCTATATCGATCACTGGCGAGACATGAACTTCTCTTATGCCGCTGTAAAGCAGCTTGAGGGTAAGTATCTTGTACAAAACCGTGTTAGCCACGAAATTTATGAAAGTGCTCAGTTCCTGTATATCTTGGTTGCAGCTTGCCTATTCGCAAAGTATCCCAAAGAGACGCGCCTTAAGTACGTTAAAGACTTTTATGATGCAACTTCATTATTTAAAATTTCGCTACCTACACCTATCATGGCAGGTGTACGTACGCCAACTCGTCAGTTCAGTTCATGCGTTCTAATTGAATGTGGCGATAGCCTAGATTCAATTAACGCGACCTCATCGTCAATTGTTAAGTATGTATCTCAACGTGCTGGTATTGGTGTCAATGCAGGCCGTATTCGCGCACTAGGTAGCCCTATTCGCGGTGGTGAAGCTTTCCACACAGGTTGCTTACCATTTTATAAGTACTTCCAAACAGCGGTTAAGTCTTGTTCTCAAGGCGGCGTACGTGGTGGTGCAGCGACCCTATTCTATCCAATGTGGCATCTTGAAGTTGAATCACTATTGGTATTAAAGAATAACCGTGGTGTTGATGATAACCGTATTCGTCACTTAGACTACGGCGTTCAAATCAACAAGGTGATGTATCAGCGCCTAATTCAGGGCGGCATGATCAGCTTATTTAGCCCATCAGATGTGCCTGGAATGTACGATGCATTCTTTGAAGATCAAGAAGAGTTCGAACGTCTGTACCTTAAATATGAAGCTGATAGCAGCATTCGTAAAAAACAGATAAAAGCTGTAGAGCTGTTCTCATTAATGATGCAAGAGCGCGCTTCGACTGGCCGGATCTACATTCAAAACGTTGACCACTGCAATACTCATAGTCCATTTGACTCTAAGGTTGCGCCTGTACGTCAGTCTAACTTGTGTCTTGAAATTGCCTTGCCAACTAAACCGTTAAATAACATTAACGATCCAGACGGTGAGATTGCACTTTGTACACTATCAGCATTGAACTTAGGTGCTATTAAGAAGTTAGAGGAGCTTGAGCCACTAGCTGATCTTGCCGTGCGTGCACTCGATAACTTACTTGATTATCAAGACTACCCAATCATCTCTGCTGAAAAAGCATCGATGAACCGCCGCACACTGGGTATTGGCGTAATTAACTTCGCTAATTACCTAGCAAAAGAAGGCGTACGTTACTCAGACGGTTCTGCTAACGGCATTACCCACAAGACTTTTGAAGCGATTCAATTCTATTTATTGAAAGCCTCTATGAAGCTTGCTCAAGAACAAGGTGCTTGCCCCTCGTTCCATGAAACAACTTATGCTAAGGGTATTTTACCGATTGATACCTACAAGCGTGATCTAGATAAGATCTGCGACGAGCCATTACATCTAGACTGGGAAACATTACGTGAAGAGATCAAGACACACGGTCTACGTAACTCTACCCTGTCAGCGCTAATGCCATCAGAGACCTCTTCACAGATCTCTAACGCTACTAACGGTATTGAGCCACCACGCGGTTTAATTAGTGTTAAAGCGAGTAAAGATGGCCAGCTAAAGCAAGTTGTACCTGACTTTGAAAAATATCAGTATAGCTACGAGTTATTATGGCAAATGCCTAATAACGATGGTTATTTGCAGTTGGTAGGATTGATGCAGAAATTTGTCGATCAGTCTATTTCAGCTAACACTAACTACGACCCGACTCGATTTGAGGGTGGCAGAGTACCCATGAAGGTACTATTGAAAGACTTATTAACCGCTTACAAATATGGTGTGAAGACACTTTACTATCACAATACTCGTGATGGGGCTTCAGATAGTCATGACGATATCACTGCCATTGAGAAAGAAGATGACAGTTGCGCTGGCGGCGCATGTAAGATTTAACCCAAGAGTTAATCATTAGTATTAAACGTTAATTTAAGGGGGCTTAGCCCCCATTATCGGAAGATAGAAAAATGGCCTATTCAACATTTTGTCAAACTCCTAACAACGCAATGCTAGAGCCTATGTTTCTTGGGCAGTCAGTTAACGTAGCGCGTTATGATCAACAGAAATATGAAGTTTTTGAAAAGCTGATCGAAAAGCAGCTTTCGTTCTTCTGGCGTCCAGAAGAAGTCGATGTCAGCCGTGACAAAATCGACTACGCGGCACTACCAGAGCATGAAAAGCATATCTTCATCTCGAACCTTAAGTATCAAACACTACTTGATTCAATCCAAGGTCGTTCGCCAAACGTTGCCTTCTTGCCATTGGTATCACTACCTGAGCTAGAGACTTGGATTGAAACCTGGTCATTTTCTGAGACTATTCACTCGCGCTCTTACACTCATATTATTCGTAATATCGTTAACGATCCTTCAGTTGTGTTTGATGACATCGTTGAAAATGATGAGATTTTAAAGCGCGCAAGTGATATCGCTAACTACTACGATCACTTGATCAAGCTGAGCCAGGCTTATCATTTGTTGGGCGAAGGTAGTCACGAAATTGATGGTGAGATCATTGAAGTCACTAAACGTGAAATCAAAAAAGCCCTTTACCTATGTATGGTATCGGTCAACGTACTTGAAGCTATCCGTTTTTATGTCAGCTTTGCTTGCTCGTTCGCATTTGCAGAGCGTAAGGTCATGGAAGGTAATGCGAAAATCATTCGTCTTATCGCTCGTGACGAAGCCCTGCATCTAAACAGCACTCAGCATATCTTGAAGATCATGCACGCTGGTAAAGACGACCCTGAAATGGCTGAAATCGCTAAAGAGTGCGAGCAGACGGCTATCGATATCTTTATCAAAGCCGCTGAGCAAGAAAAAGAGTGGGCTAAATACCTATTCAAAGATGGTTCAATGATTGGGCTAAACGAACATATTCTGTGCCAGTATGTTGAATACATCACCAACGAGCGCATGAAAGCCGTTAATTTTGCATCGCCATATCCAGAGCAAACCAACCCTCTTCCATGGATGAAGAACTGGTTAGAAAGTGATTCAGTACAAGTAGCCCCACAAGAAGTAGAAGTCTCTTCTTATCTTGTTGGCCAAATCGATTCTTCTATCGATGATGATGAGTTCTCTGACTTTGACCTTTAAGTCACAAAACTTTAGTCAAGCTCGCTTTAAGAAGGCTCCGATTGTGAGCCTTCAAGGCATGCCTGTGTTGCTGTTTACTGAGCAACACATCAGCTTGCTTGAAGCATTAGAGCTAAAGAAAGTCAAAATCTTCTCTGAATGTCGCAGTGGCTTTTGTGGACAGTGTAAAACTAAAGTAAAAAGCGGTAAGGTTAGCTACTTTCGTGAACCACTTGTTACACTGGAACAAGATGAGTGTCTTCCTTGCTGCTGCATCCCAGAGGAAGATATCGATTTAGTACTCTCTGCCGAAGGGGCTGAAGTCGTTGTACGTGCACCAGCTCAACAATCCCCGACAACAAAAGCAATTTAATTACACTTTTTCACTTCGTCACAGCTTCCTTCATACCTTTTGGCTTTTAATATCTGCCTTAACAGCGCTACCAACACTGGTTGTTTGTAAATGTCAGCTTATAGTGCATTCTACTTTCAACATAAATGCTATATAACCACATGCTAGCGGCGATACAAATGCTAAACAATCAAGGTCAGCTGGGTTATTTTGTTAAATTGACTGGTATTATAGGCGCAAACAAATTTTAATCTGAAGGCGAGAATGCAGACAGTTAGTCCTACTAAGCTATTAAGCATACTAAGTAAAGTCACCATTATCGGTAATGCAAACGGAAAGTGGGAGATCCCATCGAGTGGAGCGACCTTCATTTTTAACGGTACAACACCTCAAGACAAACAAGATCCAATAACCAGTACGCTGATCAATATCTCTAACGGTCCATTTGTTGGCTCAAAGAGCCCCTTTGTTGTTTCAGGCCATTTTACTGATACTGAGCTGGCATTATTAACACAGCAGCTTATTGAAACAGCAGAGTCATTAGAAAAAGAGCTTCACTGCTGGCCATCAACAGGATTGGTGACCGCGGTACTAATGACAAAGCTCTCTTGCCAATTAACAGTTAAACGTATGTCGTTATTGCCAAGTCTTAAACGTCAATTGACCATGCAAAGTGAAGAACACTTAGCTTGTATGGTCCACAACTGGTTAGGGGAACGTCGTATTGCATTAGATTTACTTGCAAGTTTTGACTGGCCTGAATTGATGTTGCCCAAGCCGGAGCTATTGCCCGTTCAGGTCCTTAACGACGAGCAGCATAAGGAGCGCCACATAGCTCACTGCCCTTTTCTATTGCTCAAAAAAATACATAACCAGGCACAGTCTAAATCAAGTGTGGCAGATGAAAACTCGACGCCAGATAACCTCTGTTTACTGAACTACTTAGCAACAAGCCCCATCGAAACCTGGTTACACCATTCAAGCCAAGAAAAACTACTCGATTGTGAGCTCATGTTCTTCAACCAAACCCCAGAGCAAGCAAACTCTTTTTGGTATTTAGTTGATAATCAAGCATCTCAGTACTTAGATGCCATAAGGCACCGACTAGCATACTGTCAGCAAGTGCTCTTTACGGAGCAACAGCTGCTCTAGTACTTCTAAAAACCTAGTATTGAACATGAGCTTCACTAGATCACATCAAGCTTTAAAATAAAAAGACCAGTAGTAAGTACTACTGGTCTAATTGGGTGTTAGCGTTGTACTCAACTCTATTTTGCTAATTTAACCGAGTCCACATCAATTTGTGTGTAAGACCAACTGCTGTCAACCTCACCTTCAAGGACAACCTTAGTTTCAGGCGTCGCTTCAACGCCATTCCAGTCACGATCGTCAATCTCAACGATGACTTCCCCTGTATCATCCTTAAATTTGTAAGCTTCATCTCCCAAACTTGCCACGATATAACCCGTTAATATTACTGGAGTGTCATCCTTGGCGCCTAAAGCAACAGCGACTGTCTTCACGCTGACATTACTCGGGCCAATAAATCCGCCCTTTGGATCACTTGTTTGGGCTGCGAAAACACTTGATGATGCAAATATCAGTGCGCTCATTAGTAGTACTTTTTTCATGAAAGAATTCCCCTATGGTTCGGTAATTAACACTTTTATATTGAATTGCTTTAAGTCACGCAAACGAAGTCCATGATGAACTACCTTGCACTCAACCTTTTGCAAGTAAGTTGATTAGGTCTACTTAGTTGTGCTTCAAAATGACGAAATCGCGCACGCTAGTCTCAAAACTCGACTCAACTAGACTCAACTAGACTCAAGATCTGCGATTTATAGCCAAAACGATTTTAAACAAACCAGATCACTTTTCATTTGGCAACATTAGCCTATATCTATCGTTATCATTAGTAATCAATACTATAGTACATGTAACTTCTACTGCTGACTTTTATTCAATAGCATAGCTTGGAGGTCGTGAAGTAAGTGTGAATTCTGACTTTAAAATAGGACTAATTCACTGTTTTTATTTCATTTATAGCAAAATACAGCAGAAAAACATTTATGGCTGTAAACGGCGAGTTCTGGATTTTTAAACAACATATCAATCAGTTAATAACCAAAGATAAGGCGCCCCAAGACATGTGGTTGAAACTGTAATAAAAAACCTGCTAACGCATTAAGCGTAAGCAGGTTTTTTGATTAGCCATTGACTTAGGTATTACAGCGCAATAGCAAGCTCTGCGCCTTGACGAATAGCTCGCTTGGCATCCAGTTCTGCAGCAACATCTACACCACCAATAAGGTGTACGGGAATACCGGTGGACTTCATCTCATCGACGAGTTCAGTGTTTGACACTTGCCCTGCACATAAGATGACATTATCGACATCAAGCACCTCGTCTTGCCCATCAATTTTGATATGTAGACCTTGGTCGTCAAACTTCTCGTAACTGACACCGGTTTTCATCGACACCTCGTGCTGTTTAAGTACAGAGCGATGGATCCAACCAGTCGTTTTACCTAGCCCCTTGCCCATCTTGGTCGCTTTACGCTGCAGTAAATACACTTCTCTATGCTCAGTTTCAGGAACGGGCTCTGTCAAACCACCGGGCTCTTTATAGTCTTTATCTATGCCCCATTGTTTTAACCAACGGTTTAAATCGAGGGTTGAAGATTCTGACTCACACAAGTAATGCGCCATATCAAAGCCAATTCCACCCGCACCGATAAGTGCGACTTTCTGGCCAATCTGCACTTCACCATTGAGTACTTTCTGATAATCAACCACTTTAGGGCTATCAAAACCGGGTAACTCGATTGGTCTTGGCTTCACGCCTGAAGAAATAACAATTTCATCAAACTTCTCATCACGTACCACACTGGCATCGAGTCGAGTGTTTAAGCGTAATTCAACCTTATGCAGCTTAATCTGATTAAGGAAGTAACGAATGGTTTCATTAAACTCCTCTTTTCCAGGGATCTTACGTGCTAAGTTGAATTGACCACCGACTTCAGATTTAGCTTCAAACAGAACAACCTCGTGACCACGACTTGCTGCGTAGATAGAAAATGCCATTCCAGCAGGTCCTGCGCCCATCACTGCAATGCGTTTCTTATTTTGAGCGGGTGTAAAATTAAGCTCAGTTTCATAACAGGCTCTAGGGTTCACTAAACACGTTGCACGCTTAAGCGCAAAGGTATGATCAAGGCAAGCCTGATTACAGCCAATACAGGTATTGATAAGTTCAGGCGTATTCGCCGCCGCTTTGTTAACAAAGTCCGGATCGGCCAAGAAAGGGCGCGCCATTGATACCATGTCAGCCTGACCGGATGAAATAATATGCTCTGCAATTTCTGGTGTGTTAATACGGTTCGTCGCAATCAGTGGAATTGACATCTCTTTCATTAATCGCTCGGTTACCCAAGCAAATGCGCCGCGAGGCACACTGGTCGCAATTGTTGGAACTCTGGCTTCATGCCAACCTATCCCAGTATTAATAATGGTAACACCAGCTTGCTCTAACCACTTAGCAAGCTTGACCACCTCTTCCCAAGTTGAGCCATTATCGACAAGGTCCAACATCGATAATCTAAAGATAATAATAAAGTCAGCGCCAACTTTGGCGCGAATTTGTTTTACAATTTCTATTGGAAACTGTGCACGGTTTTCAAACGCCCCGCCCCACTTATCAGTACGTTTATTAGTACGAGAACTAATAAACTGATTTATCAAGTAACCTTCACTTCCCATCACTTCAACGCCGTCATAACCTGCTTTTTTAGCTAAGGCTGCGCTGGTTGCGTAATCTTTGATAGTGCCAGCAACCTGTCTTATCGACATCGCTGAGGGAGTGAAGGGGGTGATAGGTGATTTGATTTTACTCGGCGCACTAGAGAAAGGATGATAACCATAACGACCAGCATGCAATAACTGCATACAAATTTTGCCGCCAGCCTCATGGACAGCTTGAGTGACCTTAGTGTGTTTCTTTACTTGCCACGGAAAACTAAGCTGACAGGCATTTGGCGCTAAGCGGCCACGCAAGTTAGGCGAAATACCGCCGGTAACGATAAGGCCCACACCACCTAGTGCACGTTCTTTGTAAAACGCTGCCAGTTTCTCAAAGCCGCCCTTTTCTTCTTCTAAACCTGTATGCATTGAGCCCATCAATACACGGTTTTTTAACTGGGTAAAACCCAGATCTAAGGGTTCTAATAAATGCGGAAACGACATTCAAACATCCTTTTTAAACAAGTGATTTAATCCAGCATACCCTGTGTAAACAATAAGCTCAATAAGCCAAACAACAGATTCCTTTACAATTGAGTTTTCCTTTCCGATGAGATTTCAGTTAGCATTATGCTAACTAAGCTATATAGGAGTGGATAATGTCCACTAAACCCTCAATATTTAAAAGGATATTCCTACTTATATGGAATACCGTCAATGGATTAAGAAAGCTTTTTCTTAATCTTATATTCTTTGGCGTGATTGCTATTATCATCGTAAGCCTTAGTGCCGATGACGGTGTAAAAGTTGAAGATGGTACTGCACTGGTACTTAATCTATCTGGAGTAATCGTTGATCAAAAACGTCAAGTTGACCCGTTAGAAGCTGCCATGAAAAGTGGCAATGAGGCAGACGGAAGCGGCGAGATTTTATTGTCTGATGTACTGACCGTTATTGAAAACGCAACAACGGATACACGAATAAAACTGATGGTATTAGATCTGGCCATGTTACACGGCACCGGGATCAGTAAGCTTCAGTCTATTGGTAATGCCATAGAGTCTTTCAAAGCTGAGGGTAAAACCGTCGTTGCTAACGGTAATTGGTATGGTCAAAATCAATATTTTCTTGCCAGCTTTGCCGATAAAGTTTATCTCAACCCGCAAGGTAGTGTTGAAATTGAAGGCTTAGGCCGTTATCGCCTGTACTTTAAATCGGCGTTAGAAAAACTCAAGATCAACGCACATGTTTTTAGAGTCGGCACCTTCAAGTCAGCGGTTGAACCTTTTATCCGTGACGATATGTCAGATGCAGCTAAAGAAGCCAATTTGGTACTTTTAAACGATTTGTGGCAAAGCTACTCTGATACTGTTGCGGCGAATCGAGGCATTGATAGTCATGACTTGTCACTCAGTGCTGATGATTATCTTACCCAGCTCGATAAGGCAAACGGTAAATCGGCCGAAATGGCGCTGAACATGAAGTGGGTTGATGAGCTTAAAACTTATGATGAGTTTAGGTTATCCATGGTTGATGCCGTTGGTAAATCTGCAGACGGTGACTCTTATAAACATGTCGACTTCTATGATTATTTATCAGTCACGCAAACTCACCCAACTCTATCACTTAACGACAAAGTGGGTATTATTGTCGCGAAAGGAAATATTCTTAATGGCTCGCAACCTGCTGGTCAAATTGGCGGCAAGAGTACCTCTGAGCTGTTAAGAGAAGCCCGCTTTGATGATTCAGTTAAAGCCGTAGTACTGCGTGTTGATAGTCCTGGTGGTAGCGCTTTCGCTTCTGAAGAAATTAGACAAGAAGTGTTAGCGATAAAGGCTGCAAACAAACCAATTATTGTCAGCATGGGCAGTTATGCCGCATCAGGTGGTTATTGGATCTCTGCGAGCGCCGATTATATCTATGCAACCCCAACCACGTTAACAGGATCTATCGGGATTTTTGGTATGATCACGACATTCGAGGACTCATTGGCAAGCATTGGCGTTCACACCGATGGTGTGGGCACGTCCGAATGGGCAGGGTTTTCAGTAACCAAAGGTCTCTCTCCTCAAATTGAAGCCATTATTCAACGCCACATAGAACGGGGTTATCAAGACTTTATCTCTCTCGTGGCATCAGAGCGTGATATGAGCCTAGACTATGTAGACAGCATTGCTCAGGGCCGCGTGTGGACCGGACGAAAGGCATTAGAACTAGGCCTTGTAGATGGGTTGGGTGAGCTTCAAGATGCAGTAACAAAGGCAGCGCAAATGGCCAAACTTGAGCAGTATGACACCGAAATCATTGAAAAGGAGCTTTCTCCTCAAGAGCTGTTCATCCAAGAAATGCTTGCCTCAGCTTCGAGCTATATGCCACAAAGTTTTGCTCAATCAAGTTTGCTTGAATCCGTTTTAAAGCAGTGGTCAACTGTGATTGATGAATTTAAATCATTTGATGATCCAAACGGTGTTTACCTGTATTGCGATACCTGTAATAACTAAATACCGCTTAGCATGGGTATAGACCATAAATAAGCCCTGTAGATTCAGGGCTTATTCATTTTAAGCTTATCACTACCAACTTTTGTAACAGCTCTCATTACTGACATATAACCCCCACTTACCTCAGCTAATTGCCCTTATCCCCTGCATCTGTAACCACTTTGGGTATATAATCCCTGCATCGTGATTTAATCCAAAACTAAAAAACAAAATCAAATGACTAAACGATCTATCTATGTCGCCTATACAGGCGGTACCATTGGCATGCAAAAGACCGAACAAGGCTTTGCACCTGTTGCAGATTTTCTCACAGGCTGTGTCAAAGCTATGCCCGAGTTTTACCATGATGAAATGCCAGATTTTGTGATTAGTGAATACACACCATTAATTGATTCATCAAATATGGCGCCAACCGATTGGCAGATGATCGCTGATGATATTAAAGCCAATTATGATAAATATGATGGCTTTGTGATCCTCCATGGCACCGACACCATGGCGTTCACCGCTTCAGCCCTATCCTTTATGTTGCAAGGCCTACAAAAGCCTGTAATCGTTACGGGCTCGCAGATCCCCTTGGCGCAGCTTAGATCTGATGGTCAAACAAACCTGCTTAACGCACTGTATATTGCAGCCAACTATCCAGTAGCCGAAGTCTGTTTATTCTTTAACAACAAACTGTTTAGAGGTAATCGCACGACTAAAGCTCATGCCGATGGCTTTAATGCGTTTGCATCGCCTAACTTCCCACTTCTACTCGAAGCAGGCATTAAGATCCGCTGGCATGCAGGTAAGCGCGCTCAAATCGATAGCACTATACCATTACATGTGGCGAATATAAGTCCACAGCCCATTGGCGTTGTGACACTCTACCCAGGAATTAATACTGAAATCTTTGCCAATATTTTACAGCAACCGGTAAAGGCACTTATTCTACTTACTTTTGGTGTTGGTAATGCGCCTCAAACTCCTGCATTGCTTAAAACGCTAAAAGATGCACATGAGCGTGGCATAGTATTAGTTAACTTAACCCAATGTATGCAGGGTCGTGTGAATATGGACGGCTACGCTACGGGTAATGCTTTAGCTGAGGCAGGTGTCATTAGTGGCTATGATATGACGACTGAGGCGGCGCTGACTAAGTTGCACTATTTACTATCGACCGAGCTGTCACCAGAAGAAATTCGCACCGCAATGAAGATTTCTATCGCTGGCGAGTTAACCTCAGACTAGCAACGATGTATATAATAAAAAAGCCCCATAGCAGTGATGCTTGGGGCTCTTTTATGCACGAATGTTTAATTAAGCTCGGTTAATTAAAGCTCGTCTTGTTTAAACTCGGCAATCGACTCGCCTTTAAACTGCTTTTTAAGTTCAGACTTAGACAACTCATTAACCTGACCTTCACTGTTAATCGTGAAATGATCAGTTTGCTGTAGCCTTCTTGCTTGATAAAGCATAACAACTTGTTGTGTCGATGCCCGTTGCTCAGGCGTCAAAACGGTACCATCTTGCCATTTACCTAGCTCAACACCGCTAAGTAAGCGTTGATAGACCTCATCAGGCATCTCGTCGATGACTTTATTTATATCTGTCATACTTTCTTCCGTTTATGCAGTACGATTTGCACTCTAGTGATCAAGTAGCCCACAAAGCCCAGCGCAAATGCACCCAGTGCAATATTTGCTCTAAGTCCTTCCGCTGGCTCACCGCCCCAAAACCAAGTTACCACGCCACCGATAAATAAAGTTAACGCTAAAAAGCTTTGATTCATTAACTGATTTGAACGCTTAATATGACTGATGACTTTAAGACTTTCATTGTCAGCCGAAATCGCCGCCTGACAATGATTACACTTTTTAGCCATACTCGAAATACGTTTGTTACAGCTAGGACAGTTAACTAATGCCATTGGCTACCTCTTAGTTATTGCTATTACTTAAGCTTATCAACAACAGCGTTCATGGCAATCAAAGACGCTTCACCAAGATAAATACAACGCTCTGGTGACCAACCCGCCATCAGATCTGGCATGTTGGCATTATCTTTAAACGGCATTTCAAGTGTATTTGAAAGGCAACCAAAGGTATGCGCAACCCAATTTGATGCAACGGTTAAGTTTGCTTGACCTGGCTCATCTTTGTCATAGCCAAATTCATTTTGAAAATCAGGACTTGCCATCAATAAAGCATCAACGAACGCTTGCTGACGTTCAGCATCTTGATTTGTAAATGCTGGTACGCCTTCACAACCTGCTAAGAATACATATGGCAGTCCTTCATCGCCATGCACATCATAGAAAAGGTCAACGCCAGTCTCTTTCATCTTATTGACCACGTATAACACTTCAGGGCTTTTCTCTAGTGAAGGGGTTTTCCACTCTCGGTTTAAGTTGGTACCCACAGCGTTAGTACGTAGATGTCCACGTGCACTTCCATCTGGGTTCATGTTGGGTACTATGTAGAAGTTGGCTTTATCTAAAAGTGCTTTCGCAGTAGGGCAGTCGCTATCAAGCAAGTTATTCATCAAGCCTTCGACTAGCCATTCAGCCATGGTCTCACCAGGGTGTTGACGTGCAGTGATCCAAATATTAGCTTTATCTTCATCTCCATCACCGATCTTAACGAGCGTCATGTCGCGACCATCAAGAGTTAAACCCAAATGCTCAAGGCTGACTTGTGGATGAACTTGTACAGCAGCGAGCAGATCTTGATGGCGTTCATAACTATAAGGGGCAAAGTACGCAATTTGAATTGCGTCACAATCAAGATCAACTTGAATACTCAATTGACCGTCTTGGTATTGAGTAGGCAGTCTAAACCAGGTTTGTCTGTCATAGGTCGCAACAGCTTGGTAATCTTCCCAGCCTTTTGTATATGAAGCTTTGCCGGCATTAACGATGTTAAGGGTGTATTGATTACCAACGACCCCTTCAAGTTTAAAGTTAAACCACTGAAAAAATTCACCACCTTCATCAGGGCGGATCGCTAATTGAACATCATCTTTGTTATCTAGATTGATAACTTCAATATTGCCACTATCAAAATTCGCTGTAATGCGCATAACACTTCCTTTTTCTTTTAGCTTTACGTTATGACTCGGCTTATTAGCCTGATGCCAATCTTTGCGCTATAGAATAAACCAAAATGTGATAAGGAACAGCTTAAACCCAATAAAAACCGCCAAATATCACGGCCTAGGTGAACTAACGCCGAACTTAAACCCAAATACAGAGCTTTACCAGCCCCCGGAAATTCCATACAATCGCAGCAATTCTTGAAACAATAGGGAACAGCTCCCCTTTGTCGTCCCGCATTCGTTAAAGAACGGAGAAACTAATGACCCAAGCTAGACATTGTGAACTACTTATTCTGGGTTCTGGCCCAGCAGGCTACACAGCTGCAGTTTATGCCGCTCGCGCAAATTTAAAGCCAGTATTGATCACAGGTATTCAACAAGGTGGCCAATTAACTACCACGACTGAAGTTGAAAACTGGCCAGGCGATGCTGAAGATCTTACAGGTCCAGCACTTATGGAACGTATGCAAAAGCATGCTGAGAAGTTTGAAACCGAAATTATCTTTGATCACATTAATGAAGTTAATTTAAACGTGCGCCCTTTCCAGCTTAAAGGCGATAATGGCGAATTCACTTGTGACTCGCTAATTATCTCTACTGGCGCATCAGCCATGTATTTAGGCCTAGAGTCTGAAGAAGCCTTTAAAGGCCGCGGTGTGTCAGCTTGTGCGACCTGTGACGGTTTCTTCTACCGTAACCAAAAAGTAGCCGTTATTGGTGGTGGTAATACCGCTGTTGAAGAAGCACTTTACTTAAGTAACATTGCATCTGAAGTTCACCTTATTCACCGCCGTGATACATTCCGCAGTGAAAAAATCTTAACTAAGCGCCTTATGGATAAAGTTGAGAACGGTAATATCGTACTTCACTTAGACAACACGCTTGAAGAAGTCGTTGGCGATCAGATGGGCGTTACAGGCCTAAAAATGAAGAGCACTAAAGACGGAGCAATCACAGATCTAGACGTTGCTGGTGTATTTGTTGCCATTGGTCATAAGCCAAATACTTCTATGTTTGAAGGCCAATTAGAGATGAACAACGGCTATATCAAAGTAGAAAGCGGCTTAAACGGCAATGCAACTCAAACGAGCATTAAAGGCGTGTTTGCGGCTGGAGATGTAATGGATCAACATTACCGCCAAGCCATTACCTCTGCAGGCACCGGTTGTATGGCTGCCTTAGATGCAGAGCGTTACTTAGACGCACTTTAATAACCTGATAAAAAGCCCGCGCTTTATCAGAAAATATAAGCCAACTGCATCAGTTGGCTTTTTTATTGGATTAATTCGTATAGACTGCCTATCTTTTTTTACTTATAGATACGTAATGACAGGCTACAAACTTTCACAAGCTTTAATCTTTAAAAACAATTCAATGTACTAGTGATTGAGCTATTAGCGCTAAAGCAACTACTTCAGCCAGTAGCATTGGCATAAGTATAGTTTTATGCTTTATTTATGGTCATTCGAATACGCTATAAGCAAATAATTAGTCACGCGCTATACGCTTAGAATACAAAACAACCTCAACATCATCGCCTGCATCAGGGTGTTCTAGCTTACCCTCATAGCTCATACCAAGCTTTGTCATAATGTTAATTGAAGCTAGATTTCTATCGTCGGCAATAGCTGAGAACCTTTCGATATTCAATTGCGTCTCGGCTAGATGCTTAACGACGGTGTTAGCGCTTTCTGTTGCAATACCCTTTCCCCATGTACTTTGCTTAAAACGCCAGCCAATCTCAAGATCATTAAAATAAGGCTTATCGGTAAAATAATACATGGGTCTAATTAAAATCCACCCAGCGAACGTCGGCGGTATAGTCAGCAGCGGTTTGGATCCCTTGTCTGTTGTAGGTTTTGCAAACACTTTCCATAAGCCCCAGCCTTTATCTAAGTTTGAAAACTTTGCAAATCGGGGAATAAATACATTTTCTATTTCTTCACGAGTCACTATTCGCCCACCGTTAATGTATTTCATCACGAGTGGGTCTTGATCTAACTCAAATAGCAGATCAACGTCATCTAATGACATGGGTGAGATTATGAGTCGGGCCGTTGTCAAGGTTGTCATTAGCTGGAAAATCCTTTTTAGTTTGTTTGCAGACTTATGATTAGATAACTAGGGTTTACTAATCCGTAGAGTGTATTAGAGAATACCTTAATAAATGACGGGCATAAAAAAGGGAGCCTTAAGGCTCCCTTTTTCAAAAGATTCTAAACTAATTACTTAGCTAAAGCGTCTTTTGCTTTTTCAACTAAAGTTGCAAATACAACTTTATCGAAAACAGCGATGTCAGCCAGGATCTTACGGTCGATTTCGATTGATGCTTTTTTCAAACCATTAATGAAACGGCTGTAAGACAGACCATTTTGACGAGATGCCGCATTGATACGTGCAATCCATAGTTGACGGAATTGACGTTTCTTCTGACGACGGTCACGGTAAGCATATTGACCAGCTTTAGTTACTGCTTGAACAGCAACACGGTAAGTACGGCTACGAGCGCCATAATAACCTTTAGCTAATTTAAGTACTTTCTTGTGACGAGCACGAGCGGTTACACCACGCTTAACTCTAGGCATTGTTCATTGCTCCTTTAATTAAGCGTATGGTAGTTGACGTGCGATTGCTGGCACATCAGACTTAGCTACTTGACATTTTGCACGTAAGTGACGTTTACGCTTAGTGCTCTTCTTTGTCAAAATATGACGTAAATGGGCTTGCTTGCGCTTAAAACCGTTAGCGGTCTTCTTAAAACGCTTTTGTACACCCTTGTCTGTTTTCATTTTAGGCATTGCTAAAACTCCGCATTGGGACAATTAATAAAACGCAAGGCGAACAGGAAACCTTAATAGGCCCCTGTTACTTTTATGGTTGCCTTACTATTTCTTTTTCGGCGCGAGAACCATAACAGCTTGGCGACCTTCCATTTTCGGGAAAGACTCCACTACTGCTATAACTTCCAAGTCAGCTTTGATACGGTTCAAAAGATCCATACCTAGGCTTTGGTGAGCCATCTCACGACCACGGAAACGCAGCGTTACTTTCGCTTTGTCGCCGTCTTCTAGAAAACGAGTCAGGTTGCGTAGTTTTACCTGGTAATCGTTTTCGTCTGTACCGGGACGGAATTTAATTTCCTTCACCTGTACAATTTTCTGCTTCTTCTTTTGTTCTTTTTGAGCTTTTGCTTTGTCAAAAAGGAACTTACCGTAGTCCATAACACGACAAACTGGCGGCTCAGCATTAGGACTGATCTCTACTAAATCAACACCGGCTTCATCAGCAACTTCTTGTGCTTCTTTAATTGTTAAGATGCCTAACTGCTCACCATCTAAACCGTTTAGACGGACTTCAGATACACCAACGATGAGCTCGTTAATTCTGTTCGGGGCCGCCTGGCGCCCTGCTGTTTTTTTGATCTTTATGACCTAATCCTCCAACAAATTGAGACTACGGAGCGAAATCTGGTTTTTGAGCTTAGTAGCAAATTCTTCGATTTGCATCTTACCTAAGTCAACGCCTTCACGGGTACGCACCGCTACTTCATTATTTTCCATTTCCTGGTCACCAACGACCAGTAAATAAGGCACACGCCTTAAAGTATGTTCACGTATTTTAAAGCCTATCTTCTCATTCCTCAAGTCTTTAGTTGCACGAATTCCATGTTCTTTGAATAAATTAACGACATTGTCGACATAATCGGACTGTTTATCGGTAATATTCATTACAACAACTTGAACTGGCGATAACCAAGCTGGGAACTTGCCTGCATACTCTTCAATTAGAATACCCAAGAAGCGCTCTAATGAACCTAAAATCGCACGGTGGATCATAACAGGGGTTTGACGGCTGTTATCTTCAGCAACATAAGTTGCACCCAAACGACCAGGTAATGCGTAATCGAGCTGCACTGTACCACATTGCCACGCTCTGTCTAGACAATCATGCAATGTAAATTCAATCTTAGGACCGTAAAACGCGCCCTCGCCCGGTAAAATTTCAAATTCGATATCATTTGCAGTTAGTGCTTGTTTAAGCGCTTCTTCTGCACGATCCCACATATCGTCATCACCAATGCGCTTTTCAGGGCGAGTCGACAACTTAACAACGATATTACTAAATCCGAATGTTTCGTATGTGTCGTAAACCATTTTGATACATGCGCTTACTTCTTGCTGTACTTGTTCTTCAGTACAGAAGATATGTGCATCATCTTGAGTAAAGCCACGAACGCGCATCAGGCCATGTAATGAACCTGATGGCTCATTACGGTGACAACAACCAAACTCAGCCATACGTAATGGCAAGTCACGATATGACTTAAGGCCTTGGTTAAAGATCTGAACGTGACCAGGGCAGTTCATTGGCTTAATCGCATATTCACGGTTTTCAGAGCTAGTAGTGAACATAGCCTCTGAGTACTTGTCCCAGTGACCACTGCGTTCCCACAACACTCTGTCCATCATTAATGGACCTTTAACTTCTTGGTAAGTGTACTGACCTAGCTTTTGACGAATAAACTTCTCAAGCTCTAAGAACAGACTCCAACCATCGTTATGCCAAAACACCATACCAGGCGCTTCTTCTTGCATATGGTAAAGATCAAGCTGCTTACCAATTTTACGATGATCTCGCTTAGCCGCTTCTTCAAGACGGTTAAGGTGCACTTTAAGTGCTTTCTTATCCGCCCAAGCTGTTCCGTATACACGCTGCAACATCTTGTTGTCAGAGTTACCACGCCAATATGCACCCGCCACACTCATTAACTTAAAATTCTGACAGAACTTCATGTTTGGTACGTGTGGGCCACGACACATGTCGATATATTCTTGGTGGTGATAAAGCGCAGGCGTTGAATCTTTCGGGATGTTCTCATCCAAAATCGCCATCTTATAAACTTCACCACGTGATTCAAAAGTATCACGCGCTTCTTGCCAGCTAACAACACGCTTATCAACAGCGTAATTAGTTTTAGCAAGTTCAGCCATGCGCTTTTCTAACGCATCGATATCTTCCTGAGTCAACTTATGATCTAAGTCGATGTCATAGTAGAAACCATTATCGATAACAGGGCCAATAGCCATTTTGGTTTCAGGGAACAATTGCTTGATTGCATGACCGAGCAAGTGAGCACATGAGTGACGAAGAATTTCAACACCCTCTTCATCTTTAGCCGTGATGATTGACAGATCTGAATCTGTGTCAATCATGTCACACGCGTCTTTTAATTCACCGTTCACGCGGCCAGCGATACACGCTTTAGCAAGACCAGGACCAATATCAGCAGCAACATCTAAAGTAGAAACAGGGTTAGCAAACTCGCGTTTGCTTCCGTCAGGAAGTGTAATAACAGGCATGATTTTTCCTTTTCCAGTGGTGACCCCTACGTAGGGCCACTTGGTTTTAAAATTAAGTATGTGTTTACGCAACTGGGACTAGACCTTACTGGAGTCTGTGTTTTCCAGCGCGCAAGCTGCTAATTCTAAGTGATAGCCACTGTATGATGCAAGTTTTCAATCACATTAGTTTTTCTTATTAAATGAGCAAAATATTTAAAGTTAAGTGTAATAAAACTAGAGGGTTACCGTAACAATTCATTCACGTTCGCCCGTTAGCATACGCACAACTTAATAAGGAGCTAGTGATGATTAATACTTTGATGTTTGCAGCCGTGCTTTTTCAAGCAGATATAAACCAACCCAATAACGTTGCGGTAAACTCTATTGATAAACAGGCTGTTGCCGTACAACTTGAAATCGAGCTCAACAAAGCACTGTTATTGATGAGTAAAACGCTCATTACCGATAGTTTGTATCAAAATGACCAAATGAGACAAAAAGCGTTAGTTGACATCAACACTCTCGATGGTACAAAACTGACAAATAGAGAACAAAATTATGACCGATATTAATTTAGCTTTGTTACCTTGGCATGTGCATCCCGTTGGCTTTTATTGAGTTTATTACTAAGACTCGTCTTCTATTACCCATTTACTGTGGCTATCATGTCACGATAGAGGCTAATAGCTAACGCTCGTTAAGTTATAGCCATCTCATTATTCAGCAATGGATGGATTAAATATGACCACTTGGGCATTAGTCACAGGCGCTTCAAAACGGATTGGATGCACTATCGCTACTCATCTTCATGATGAAGGCCATAATATTGTCATTCACTATGGGCAATCAGCAAAACAAGCCCAAGCTCTATGCACTCAACTAAACACTAAGCGCGCCGACTCTGCGATTATCATGCAGGCCGACTTAGCTCAAGCTGATGCTGTCAATAAACTAGTCTTACAAATTAAATCGTCTCAACTGCCTTTGTCAGTTTTAATCAATAATGCTTCTAGTTTTATCCCCACACCCACTGGCGAGGCGACCTTTGCACAAGCACAACAATTGCTTGCGACAAACCTTATTACCCCCTATTTATTAGCCGAAGCACTGAATCCCATATTAAGTAAGAATAACGGCTGCATAATTAACCTACTCGATATCCATGGCCGGCGCCCATTAAAAGATCATGGACTATACTCTATATCAAAGGCTGCACTTGAGATGGCAACGTTATCACTGGCGCAAGAATTGGCACCCGATGTACGCGTAAATGGTGTCTCACCTGGTGCAATTTTATGGCCAGAACAATCAGATACTCAGTCACAACAAGCAGTGTTAAGTGCAATCCCGTTAGCAAAGCTTGGCCAACCAGAGGATATCGCCAAGCTTATTTCTCACTTAGTCAGTTCGTCTTATATCTCAGGCCAAGTCATTGCTGTAGATGGAGGACGAAGCGCAGTAGGTTTTATGGGAGCGTAAACATGAGATTCATCAACAAAACGATTAGTTGTCCCCATTGCGGGCATCACCAACACATTAATATAGACGCAACGTGTGGTGACCAAGATTACTATGAAGATTGCCGGGTGTGCTGTAACCCCATCCATATGCGTCTGCACCTGGATGAAGCCCAGCATAAAATTGAGTTTTTTATTGATTCAGACGACGAGCAGATCTACTAAACCAGCAAGCTTATGGCAGTAGATGGCCATATCACAGGGTATTAGTCTAGATCTGCTAGCGCTTTTCAAGAGTCAACAACGCATCAGTAACGAGTCAAGTTATTGGTTTTCAAAACGCTTAGCGAGTACTCGTTCAACGGTATCGACTATCGCTTGGGTTTGGCTATCTATTTCGATGTTAATTTTATCACCTTTAACATAGCCATCTAAGTTGGTTAGCTTTAATGTTTCTGGAATTAGATGCAGCATAAAGCTCGTGTCTTTCACTTCACCCACCGTTAAACTACAGCCGTTAACACCAACGAAACCCTTATAAAGAATGTAGTTCATCCACTTAGGTTCAACCTTCAAACAAATATCGTAATGCTCATCCGTTGCACTAACAAATTCGACCTCGGCTTGAGTGTGCACGTGGCCCGATAATATGTGCCCGCCAATCTCACTACCGAAGGTTAATGAACGCTCGATGTTAACCTGTGATCCGACTCTCAGTTTTGATAGGTTAGTTAGCTTAAGGGTCTCTTCCATTACATCGAAAAACACCCTATCATCATCTATTCTTGTGACTGTTAAACAAACACCGTTATTTGCGACACTTGCCCCTAGTGAAAGTCCCTCGCGCAAATCCGGCCCAATTGCGATTTGTAGCGTGCTTAAGCCTAATTTCTTATCTATCGCCAACACTTCGCATGTTGCTTGAACTATACCTGTAAACATTTTATCTCTCGTTAGTATTAAGGGCTGTATTCATGAACCATTCTGGCTTTCAAGCCAAACGTTTAATCCAGTTAGCACTACCGGTGCTAATTGCTCAAGTAACACAAACCATGATGGGCTTTATTGACACCGTCATGGCGGGTCGCGTTAGTGCCGTAGATATGGCCGCGGTTGCCATTGCAGCAAGTCTTTGGTTACCCGCTTTACTGTTTGTACAAGGCTTATTAATGGCCTTTACACCCGTATTTGCTCACCATCACGGTGCCGACAATCAAAAGGCAATTCAACCATTGGCTTACCAAGCTGCTTATATTGCCATAATTGGCAGTGTGGGTGTGGTGCTTATCCTCTCATTTGCAGAGAATATTTTCACCATGATGGAGCTTGAACCCGAAATGGCAAGGCTCGGTATTGGCTATTTAAATGGCTTTATGTGGGGCGTTCCGGCATTTGTGCTTTATCAAGTATTAAGAGGTTGTAGCGAAGGGATCTCTTATACTTTACCCACTATGGTCATAGGTTTTGTCGGTTTAGCGGTAAACATCCCTGCTAACTACATTTTTATCTATGGCCACTTTGGTGTGCCAGCAATGGGCGGCGCTGGCTGTGGTGTTGCCACTGCATTAGTATTCTGGGCAATGCTTATCGCCATGATCATCTACATGCAGTTCCATGATAAGTTTAAAGAACTGGCTCCGTTCAAATCTTTTCACTTACCAGACTTCAAAGTCATGTTTGAAATGACAAAACATGGCTTCCCAATCGCTATGGCGCTGTTTTTTGAAGTGAGTTTATTTGCAATCATCGCCCTTTTACTTGCACCATTGGGCGCAACAGTCGTTGCAGGACACCAAATAGCACTTAACTTCTCATCGATTGTGTTTATGTTACCGCTTTCTCTCGGTATCGCGGTATCAATTCGTGTCGGCTATTACCTAGGTCAAGATAAACCAGAAATTGCAGCGCTAGTGACCAAACTCGCACTCATTATCTCGTTTTCTTTAGCAGCCTGTACCGCAATCATTACCGTGTTATTTAGACATGAAATTGCCCTACTCTATAATGATAACCCTGAGGTCGTTGCACTAGCTGGTAGCTTAATGTTCTATGCCGCCATCTATCAGTTATCAGACTCAGTTCAGGTCGTTACCGCAGGTGCATTACGTGGCTATAAAGATACTCGCAGCGCGTTTTATATCACCTTAGTTTCGTACTGGGGTGTGGGTATGACTTTAGGTTATACCTTAGCACGTACCGATATCATCGTACCGCATATGGGTGCCCAAGGTTTCTGGATAGGCCTTATTGCAGGTCTTACAAGTGCAGCGATAATGTTTGCCGCACGCTTAAGGTACATTCAAAAATTGGGCGTTGTGCACTCAGCAATTTAATCGGAAGGACAACAATATCAGCCTAATAGCTAAGTATTAAGTTCCAGCACTGGTTATCCATAACAATGAAACAGGCTAACGCTATTGCAGTTAGCCTGTTTTTTTATGGGCAAGTTTTATCAGGTAAAACATGCTTATAAGCACCTAGGCGTTATAAGCCATAGAATATGCATCAAACCTATGCTAATTAACACTGCATTGACTGCACTGCAGTCTAATACGGCCACTCTTCAGCTTATCGCTTTTATTGAGGAAGTTACTCTAATTCCTATCAATATAGGGAAAGTGATTTGATCAGAGTATTTTTGGCAAACTAATGCAAGACGAATAAATCGATTCCTGAAGTACGGTGACGCAGATACAGAGACCGAGGATGGTAGAACCGATCAGCTATTAATGACCGGCCAGTAAAGCGAACATATCTTTATACTGATAGGCACCAACAAAAGAAAACGTGCAGGTATATAAATTGGCTCACGCGTGTAAAAGAAGACGGAATTACAAATTTCAGACACAAAAAAACCAGCTTTCGCTGGCCTACATATCACGTCATTCTTCAATAAAAGAATTGGTTGCGGGAGCTGGATTACTATTCACAAAAGCGTGGCAACGACCTTCGCCCTAGCTTTTATAAAAAGTTGAGCCCGACGAGCAAGTAAACTGCACCATCCAAATTCATAACCTTATAAAGAACGGTAAATCGCAGGTACAAAAAAACCAGCTTTCGCTGGCCTACATATCACGTCATTCTTCAATAAAAGAATTGGTTGCGGGAGCTGGATTTGAACCAACGACCTTCGGGTTATGAGCCCGACGAGCTACCATACTGCTCCATCCCGCGTCCATATTGACGCTAATAACTGTTTTAATTCTGTTACAAAAGAATTGGTTGCGGGAGCTGGATTTGAACCAACGACCTTCGGGTTATGAGCCCGACGAGCTACCATACTGCTCCATCCCGCGTCCATGTTGACGCTAATAACTATTTTAATTCTGTTATAAAAGAATTGGTTGCGGGAGCTGGATTTGAACCAACGACCTTCGGGTTATGAGCCCGACGAG
>NZ_JBRIMB010000043.1:0-40168 GCF_052977265.1 Shewanella sp. 0m-8
AAAGTTATCCATAACCACAAATGAAGAGAATACGATGAATGCAATTAGATCATATTTTTACTTAGATTGGTATTACTACCCCTCTTCGTCTACCTATACCACCCTTGCCTATGAGGATCTTTACCCAGACCAGGGTGACTTTGATATGAACGATGTGGTCGTACAATTACGGATCATTGAGTATGTCAAAAATAATAAGGTTAGACGTATTGGTTTCGAAGCACAGTTAGCCGCTATGGGCGCTGCATATCACAATGGCTTTGCGGTTCATTTACCTGGTGTCAGTCGAGGGAAAATTAAAGAGTCTTTCATTAGTTGGTCGATTGATAACATTGCACAAACAGTGTCGCCATTAGAAACGGGGCAAACCAATGCTGTATTTGTATTTACTCAAGACCTATCGGACTACGTTACCTTAGAACAAGGCTGTGAATACCTGAGAACAGAAACAGGTTGTGAATCCGCCTTTAGAACCACCTGGTCACTGGATATTCCCTTCGATACCCCGGTTGATGAAAGTCTGGTACCGGCCTTTCCGTATGATCCCTTTATATTTGCGACACCAAATACCGATCATGGTCTGGCCGCGAAAAATGTAGTAGGAGCAAATCCAGGCCGACAATTAGAGATCCACCTGAAGAACCAAGCCCCTACTGATAAGTTCTCAACTAACTACTTTGGAGCCCGAGACGATGCATCTAACCCAAGTGCGTCACAGTATTTCCAAGACGAAAACGGCATGGCGTGGGCAATTGAGATCCCAGTAACGTGGAAGCACCCTAAAGAAAAAGAGCGTTTAGATAATGCCTATAGTGAATTTGTTGATTTTGCAGCAGATAGCACAGGTAACACCAACCCGACTTGGTACGAAAATGCCAATGACTCACTCATCTTTAAATAACTAAGGGCTATGCCATGAATAATCAAATAAAGCGTTTTTTCAATCTACCTAATAGCTTACTGGCATGTATTGCCTTGTTGATTACAGCATGTGGTGGAGGCGGTGATGAAGGCTCTCCTGCTACACCCACCCCCGTAGAAACGACCGCATCTACAACGACAACGACAGATACCACAAACACCACCACAGAGGAGCCGGCTCCAGATCCGACTTCACTGGACGATCTTGTAGTAGATGCAGATAACAAGCTAGAGTCTGCATATATGTTGACGATAAATGTCGATAAAGACAACACACAAAGAGGTTACTTCTCACTTTGCGATGACTATCAGATCTTAGGGGATAGTTACGCTGTAAATTTTGACTCCTGCTTGTTTAGAGGGCCGCTAAACCAAGGCAAGCTCAGCAAAGAGGTCAAAGTCGCTAACCATGAAAGCCAACTTATTGCGGTTATTTGGTTTTACGAGGGGCAAGATCCACAGTATTTACCGTGGCAATATACGCAAGACTCAAACACTCAGGTGTTAACCATCAATTAGCATAATAAACATTGTTTAAACCATTGCTTAAACCATTGTTTAAACCATTATTGCAGCGATGGATTCCCCCTATCGCTGCTTTGTTCATTTAAAAAAGCTCCCCTTCTCACGCCAATCCAATATGAGTCTGAGTAAAAGTTAAAGTAAGCGTCGAGTACAAGTTCGGCGACGGAATACGTCAAATTAATCCCAATAAATTGAATTAATCAAAACTTATAAACCAACCAGCCCGTTATAACGTATAAGCTATCAAGGTTTACAATTAGGCGACACACTATGCCACCAGCAAGACCAATAAAACACTGCAGCTTTCCCCCCCATGTTAGCTCTGGATATAGTGCTGCAATAAGAACAATTTTACTTAGTGTCAGCCTGTTAAGCCTCACCACAACCAACCAGGCCCTTGCTAAGGAGCAAGCTTTAATGACAAATCAACAGATGCCGTGTTATTTATCCGTGATAAATGAATTGCAAACCCCTAATTGGACATTGATTAACGATACCGTTATGGGCGGGATTTCAAACAGCCAGATTGAAATTATATCCGATATAGCCACCTTCAGCGGCCAGTTATCTTTAGAGCGAAATGGTGGCTTTGCCTCAACCAGAGCTGAAATATCGGTCACCATACCTGAAGGACTTGACCTTATTCGCCTTAACGTCAAAGGTGATGGTAGACGCTACCAATTACGCCTAAGAACAGATAAACAGTGGGACTCTTTTGCCTACTCAAGCGCCTTTAAAACAGAAAAAAACAAATGGCTTACCATTGAGTTTAAAGCTGATGATTTTGAATCAGTGTATAGAGGACGTGTGGTCAATGCCCCAAAACTTAGCTTTGGCGATATCAAGCAAGTCGGTTTTTTACTTGCCGACAAACAAGCGGGTTCATTCGAGTTATCATTTAAAAGTATCGAGTTGTCCACGTCGAAATAAGGCCTAATCGCATTGGCCATGACTTTTCATCTTCAATTTCACTTCTATCTCATAAGCCGTGCAAATTCGATGTAGACGATACACTGAATAATTTACTCCCCTCACACAATCAAATTGTATTCTGTAGCCGCTTTTCGTTTTTTTTTCGCCAATAAAATCAAATCGGTAAAAAATAATTTCATTTAAGCGTACAGGCGTAAGCTTATGAAATTTGTATTGTAAATATTCAAAATCAAACACAATACCAGCCCAAATATAAACAAGCGTTTAAATTTATCGTTTGAAAATTTGATCTGGCGCTCTTTTTGTGACGTAATGTGAAGCATAACTTCTGGTCGGACGAGCATTGAATATGAGCATTAGAACTAAACTAAAAAAAGTATTGCCAAGTATTTCTACCACAGAACAAGAGGCACTCGATGCCGGTGATGTATGGTTAGAAGGTTCGATTTATCAAGGGGTACCTGATTTTGCAGCCCTACGTGACATTCCTGTTGCCACCCTGTCTAACGACGAACAAGCCTTTTTAGATGGTCCTGTCGCTACCTTGCTAGCGATGGTGGATGATTTTGAGATCCAACGCAGTAAGCATCTACCAGACAACATTCTTAACTTCCTAAAAGAAAATAAGTTTTTCTCGCTTATTATTCCAAAGTCATTTGGCGGTCTTGAGTTCAGCCCGTATGCCAACTCGACGATTGTGGCGACTATCGCAGCTAAAAGTTCTGCCGTAGCTGTAACCGTAATGGTACCAAACTCACTCGGCCCAGGTGAGCTACTGATGCATTACGGTACATCAGAGCAGCAAGATTACTGGTTACCGCGTTTAGCCAACGGTCAAGAGATCCCCTGTTTTGCACTAACCAGCCCAGAGGCGGGTTCAGATGCTGGCGGCATTCCAGATATTGGTACCGTGACCATGGGTGAATACCAAGGTGAACAAGTACTCGGTTTAAGCGTGACTTGGGACAAGCGTTATATCACCCTTGCCCCTATCGCCAGTGTTTTAGGTTTAGCCTTTAAAGTGGAAGATCCTAACGGTTTGCTCGGTGGCAAAGAAAACCTTGGCATCACCTGTGCGCTTATTCCTAAGTCGCATCCTGGTGTACAACTCGGTAATCGTCATGATCCTATGGGCATTCGTTTCTATAACGGTACGACTCGTGGCGAAAATGTCTTTATCCCGATGGACTTCATCATTGGTGGCCAAAAGAACATCGGCCGCGGCTGGGCAATGTTGGTTGCTTGTTTAGGCGCTGGACGCGGTATTTCATTACCAGCTCTAGGTGTATCGGTAAGCCAGGCCTCATTTAAATCATCGGCAGAGTACGCAGCGGTACGTGAGCAGTTTGGTTTGTCGATTGGTAAATTTGAAGGTATTCAAGAAAAGCTCGCCGATATTGCCGGTAAAACTTACCTGCAAGAAGCGATGCGCGTTCTCACAACTGAAGGGCTAGGCTTAGGCTTAAAGCCATCGGTGGTTACCGCCATCGCCAAGTATCACATGACAGAGCTAGGCAGAGATGTACTCGATTCAGCCATGGACATTCAGGCAGGTAAAGCTATTCAGTGTGGCCCGCAAAATACCTTAGCCTCTGGCTATGTCGCGCAGCCTATTGCTATTACCGTTGAAGGTGCCAACATCCTGACTCGTAACCTAATGATTTTCGGTCAAGGTGTGATGCGTTGTCACCCGTACCTACAAACGATGGTGGAATCAATTCACTCTAACGACAAAGGTGCAGACAAAGAATTTAACAGCATTTTACGTAAAACGGTTGGTTACAGTGTCGCTAACAGCTTACGTGCGTTTAAACTAGGTCTACTGCCTTTCACTGCTGCTGCGGGCTCAAGCCTTACAGAAGTCAAACCTTATGAGCAATCAGTCCATAAACTTGCCTCTAAGCTTGCTGTTTACGCTGACTTCTCACTCTTAGTGCTCGGCGGTAAACTGAAACAAGCTGAGATGCTATCAGCGCGTCTAGGTGATGTGATGAGCTACCTATACGCAGCAATGGCGTCTATTCGATATTACGAAAAGAAGCTAACCGCTGCAGAGCGACAAGAAGCTGCTCCCTATTTCCATTACGCTACCCGCTGGTCACTTTGTCAGGCAGAGAAAGCCTTGTTGGATTTCTTAGATAACTTCCCGTCATCAGCGACCCGTAAGTTCATGCGTTTAATCACCGTAACTTATTCGGCGAAGATGCCTAAAATCAATGACAATTTAGTGCGCGAGTTAGCAGAGCAAGCTCAACTTAATACAGAGTTTAAGAAAAATCTTACTCACCTGATTAAACCGATTGCCGGTGATGGTAACGATATCAATGAGCAAGCTTATCTGGCGAAAATGGAATGTCTACCACTGCTTGCTAAGGTTAAGAAAGCCCTAAGAGCACGTACTTTTAAGGCTGGAGTCAAATTCTCGTTAACTCTTGATGCCGCTCTTGAGGCCAAGGTAATTAGCAGCGATGAGCACAAACTGCTGCAAGATTACAATCTAAAACGTGAGCGAGCGATCCGAGTCGATGAGTTTGACTTTGATATGAACCTCATTAGCGATAGAGCTGATTTAAAGATCGCTAACTAAGCCGGTCTCAATACAAACAAGCCACCTTGAACTGATTTTTTATTAAAAGTCTATAGGGTGGCTTTTTATTTGAGCCTTCAAAACCAGAGGTGGCAATATCTAGTAGCCGTATCGAGTCACTTCCGACCAGTTGTTATCGACTTCCTGTTTGATAAATTGCTGCTTTTTTCCCGTCAGTTTATCAAGCTCAATCCCTACAGCAGCTTGAGCCGTTTCTTTACTACTAATGTCTGGATAATCAACCTTAGTCACGGCAAACTTCTTTAGAATTTCAGCTAATGATTCACGAGCATACTTAACCTGTTTAATAGACATATCGAGTAGTTCATTACCTTCTTGAGGATTGTGTGCATACAAACCATGCGACGCCATAGCAAAATCCCAGCGCCACTGAGAATGACGAATAGCCATAATGGCATCATTCATTAACGGCCATGTTGCCCCCGCTTCCCAGGCCGCTGCCGCCTCGTAATGCGCTTTTACCAATAGCCCTTCAACTTCTCGCGCCTTGGCATTAATTGTCGCCTTGCTGTTCTCAAGGGACTTAATAATGGTCTTTTCACTCTTATGGCAGTTTTGGCAAACAGAATCAAAATGGTCCAGCGCTTTACTCACCTTATGACTGGTAAAAGTATTGCCCTTATCGTCCTTTTCTTCTGGCATATGGCAGGTGATGCAAGTCACTCCGGCCTCTGCATGTTCACTGCGACTCCAATGTTCAAATTCAGGGTGACGCGCCTTTAAGATGGGGGTTTTTGAGATAGGATGGATCCACTCATAGAATCGACGGGTGTCATAGTACTTCTCGATATCATCAACATTGTTACCAAAGATCCATGGAATATTGACTTTATCACTGCGCTCAGGCTGGAAATAATAAGTCACATGGCATTGGCCACATACCTGCGCGCCTTGCATATTGATATCTTGCTTATCAAAAGGCAGGTGCACCTTGGCCATCGCATCCTGAGCATGTGGACGTGGCATAGCGAGCTCAGCCTTACCGTCCACGTGACAATCGGTGCAATACACCACACTGTTAACTTCAGTGCCTACGTCGGTAAAGTTTTTTGCAGAGAAACCTTCAACACCTAACTCTTTCATCAGTCTTGGGGCATCTGGAGTTTTACAAGTCCAGCAACTAGCTGATAATCCCTTTGAACCGGGTTCAGGAGGTATGCCTGTGCGTAGCGTATGGGTTACATCCGCAACGGCAAAGTGATGTCCCCGAGGGCTGTTATATTCTTTGGCAAAGGAAGAGCCTGCCCATAAAATAATCGCAGCGGGGTAGCTTGCCAGCATATCCTCACGCTCTGTTTGCTCCGAGGTTTCTTGCCAGCTTTCATACTGAACCGGAAACTTAGCACGTAATGCTTTATCTCTTAGCTGTTGCTCCTTAGCTGCAGTCGTTTGAGCATTAGCATTATCCGCTGCCTGCACACTCATGGCTGGCAATAGCAAAGCTAACGATATCGACCCAAGCATTTTTATCAGATAATTTACTATCATTGCGTTTTCTATCAACCTTATCTATTTTCTTATTCGTCTGTTTACTTTAGCCTGCTTCTGTAAGCCAGTTTCTAGTTAACAATTAACACTAACCTGGTCTACCGTCGATGCGTGGTTTAGACAATATTGCGGCATAGTTCACCACAAACATCGCAAATGCAAGCGACCAGAAACCACCCGCTAACCACAACCATAGTTGGTACTCTGCTGGTGCAACTATCGGCATGATTGAACGCAATATGGCGGCAATAGGTATACAAGCGAATGCAATCGTCATATTCGGACCTTGATAAATATTGCGGCTGGTATGCCCCAGTGACACCCTTGAAATCATCGACAAACATATTCCAGCTAACGTACCAATTGCAAATAGATGCAGTAAATGGCGATAAGCGTTGGCGTCATTAATGTTCCACGCTAACAAAAACAACGTCACGGGTAAAAACAGATACGCGCTATGCAATGACCATAACATTGGCTCTTTTAGGGTCTTATGAGGGTACCAACGTAGCCAACGCACTAAGTGCAGCGCCGCAGCAATAAATAGCAGAACTTGTTCTAGCTCTTTAGGCAGCACTTGGCTAATAGCCTGTACAACTAAAAGCACCATGATAACAATCAAACTATTGTCAATCATTGCAATAGGATTTGGTTTAGTTTGCTTAATGCGAATGGCAGTGAAAAATGGAATAACTCGACCACCTACAATTGTAATTAGCAAACCTAGCCACCAAAGCATAGCTTGCCAAATTTGATGGCTTAGCGAAAAGTCTCTCTGACTTAATGCGTAATAACTCAGCAAGTTTATGCACATTGCTGCCAGTAACATGATTGGGAAACCAATGTTATGCCACTGCTTCACCTTATAAATACAGCGCCAAAGCTTAACTGCGGTAAATAGTAAAAATAAAGAGTCCAGTAACGCTGGCAGCCACAGTGGGATCGATATGGGTAGCAACAAGGTTAAGCGTGCCAGTAACCAACAGCCGAATGTAACCGCTAAAGCCCAGCCCTTCATACCGGGCTGATTGGTCCATGTTTGCACCGAAGTCAGCAAGAAACCGCACACGATTGCCAAAGCAAAGCCAAAGAGCATTTCATGGGGATGCCACCATAGAGGCACCACTTTCACCCAAAAATCAGTCTGAAATAAACTATATTGGGGGTAGAACCAAGTCACTAACCACAAAGGCACAAACAACATAGCAACGGTTGCACCACCTAAGAAGAAAGGTCGGAAGCCTAAACGAAAAATAGCCGGGATTTTTTCTGTTGCGGTGGGATCATCAATATTTAGCATAGCTATACCTTAATACATTAACCGGCATTTTAAATACACCTTAAATTCAGTCTATCCTTGTCCATTTGTGAAAACAATCACTATTCTCTTTGATTATAATTTCTGTGACTCATACCGCTATCTCACTGTTTTGATTCTATATCTTTATGAGTAGACTACGCACAAAACGGCGCTAACTTTACTCTACACTTAGCCATATTACTGACTATTTTTATCGACATAGCCAATACGGCAAGCCGCTTTTTACCGTCGAGCTCAACAATAAAATATACGGTCAAACAAGCTCACTCATTCCAATCAATGTTAAGCCGTCATACACGCTGATGGGCTTACGAGATTTCCTGCTAAATACTTAAAATTACTTAGTGCATCTTGCTGCCTATGCTAGATTAAATAGCAATCTGTTTAAGTAAATCGACTGGATAAAAAATGGCACTCGCGGCAAAAAAAGTCCTCGTACTGTATGCACACCCTTCCCAAGAGCGTTCGGAAATTAATACCCCTCTTTTTAAAGCGACCCAATTACAGCCAAATGTGACGGCCGTGGATCTCTATGGTGAATACCCCACCTTTAGGATCAATATCGACAAAGAACAGCAAAGACTCAGAGACCACGACATAGTGGTCTTTATGTTTCCGCTTTACTGGTACTCCACCCCAGCCATTTTAAAAGAGTGGCAAGATCTGGTTTTAGAGTACAACTTTGCCTACGGCGCAAAAGGAAAAGCTTTATATGGTAAAACCTTTCTGTGTGCCCTTAGCGCTGGGGGAAGTGAATCAGCTTACCAAAGCGATGGTTACAACCACTTTACCTTAAAAGAACTATTAAGCCCGCTAGAACAGATGGCTAACTTAACAGGCATGAATTTCTTAGCACCATTTGCACTCTTCTGTGCCCGAACGGCCTTTGAGGAAAATCGAGTTCATATTCACGTTGAAAAATGGATCCGAATTCTAACGGCCCTCAGTGAAGATAGATTCGATATCGAGCTAGCCCAATCACTCGACAAATTAAATGGCCATCTAGACCAATTGATCCAGGAGCACTAATGACAGCTTATTTTATTCAAGCTTTTATCTATTTATGCGCAGCGGTTATCGCCGTCCCCATCGCAAAGCGATTAGGTTTAGGCTCTGTACTTGGCTATTTAATGGCGGGCGTCGTGATTGGTCCAATCATCGGCCTGGTCGGTACAGAGACCAATACGCTGCAACATTTTGCCGAGTTTGGCGTGGTTATGATGCTCTTTCTTGTTGGTTTAGAACTTGAACCTAGAATGCTGTGGGACATGCGTAACAAGCTAATTGGATTAGGTGGGCTGCAGGTTGGCTTATCTACCCTTGTAGTGATGGCAATCGCTCTTAGCTTTGATTATGGCTGGAGTATCGCCCTAACGGTGGGGATGATTTTTTCACTGTCTTCGACCGCCATCGTGTTACAGACCTTTAATGAGAAAAACCTAACCAAGACTGAAGGCGGCAAAAATGCCTTTTCAGTGCTTTTATTTCAAGATATAGCCGTGATCCCCATGCTGGCATTTATTCCGCTGCTAGCCTTGCCTGAATTAGTCGAAAAGGCGCAATCTGTTACCCAAAGCGCCGCAGAGCACCATGAAGAACTATCATTAGTTGCCGGATTACCTGGCTGGGCTTACGGTATCGTTGTCATGATGGCAATTGCTAGCGTTGTCGTTAGCGGCCACTACTTAAGTCGCCCACTGTTTCGTTATGTGGCAAGCTCAGGCCTTAGAGAGATTTTCACCGCCACCGCCTTGATGTTGGTGATAGGCATTGCTGCGCTAATGAGCCTAGTGGGGCTGTCTCCTGCTTTAGGAACCTTTCTTGCCGGAGTCGTACTGGCAAACAGTGAGTTCAGACACGAACTAGAGTCCAATATCGAACCTTTTAAAGGCTTACTCCTTGGGTTGTTTTTTATCACCGTTGGTGCAGGGATAAACTTTGATGTGCTCATCAGCCATTTCGGTCCTGTCATGGCGATGACCGCTGGCGTGATATTAATTAAAGCTTTGGTTTTATTAGTACTGGCCTTAGTTTTTAAAATTAGAGGCTGTGACCGCTGGTTGTTTGCCTTAAGCTTGGCTCAAGCTGGTGAATTTGGCTTTGTGCTACTTAGCTATACCGTGCAAAACCATGTCATTCCAAATGAGTTAGCACAACTGTTATCGCTGGTTGTCGCGATATCCATGTTCCTCACCCCGGGGTTATTTATCTTATTTGATAAAGTCATACTGCCTCGCTATGAAAAATCAGAAAATACTCGTGAACCCGATGATATCGATGAGAAAGGCACTGTGATTATTGCCGGTGTGGGCCGTTTTGGACAAATTGTTAACCGCTTATTAGTGACAAACGGTGTTAAAACAGTGGTGCTTGACCATGAGGTCCAACAGGTCGAAAACTTAAGGAAAATTAATACCAAGAGCTATTACGGCGATGCAACACAGCCCGATCTACTCCATACCGCAGGCATTGAACAGGCCAAGATGTTAGTTGTCGCTATCGATAACCCTGAACGCGCAGTAGCTTTAGTCGAATATATAAAACATACCTATCCTCACGTAATTGTGATGGCGCGCGCCTTTGACCGCAGACACCTTTACCGCCTTCGCAAAGCTGGGGCAGACTTTATGGTCAGTGAGACCTTTCATTCGGCGCTTAATTTAGGCAAGCATGCGCTAATAAGATTAGGTGTACATCCATTTAAAGCAGAGCAACAACGAGCCACCTTTTATGAGACGGAAACCACTCATAAGGACACCCTTTACGAAGCTTGGAAGCAGGTGACTGAAGACGATAAATACATCGTCCACTACCGGGATATGTTTATCCAGCTTGAAGAAACGCTGAGCGCTGCAATGAAGGATGAACGTTATCGCAGCTTCTCGAAAGTGGAACGCAGTTGGACGCCTCCGCCAAAAGAAAACCATACTGAGTTTTCAAAAGCGGAAAACGATTAAAAGCGCTAAATAGTTCAGAACAGTTGAAAAAAATAGAGCGATAAAGCACCTGTTCATGGGTGCTTGCGCCATAAAAAAGCCCTCACAACCGTTAGGTAACGAGGGCTTATATCTTATGTCTGCAGACAAATCTGCTGACAAAAAATACATTTAGAGATTAGACTAAGTTCATCTCTTGAACTTTTTCATGTGCAATCTCAGGTGTAGTCACAACAGGCTTAGAATGTAGATCAGCCTTTAGTTGTCCTTTTCGATGCTTTAGTGCCGCATCGAGTTTTTTAGCTGCGCTGGTAATTGCTGGATACATAACGGGATCATTACCAGAAGCTGAAATACTGCTTCCCTCATAATTGGTTCTAATTTCAACCTGGAATTCGCCGTGCTCTTTAGTAACAATAATATCGAGTGCGATCAGGGTTGGAAAATGACTCTCTATCTTCGAAAACTTCTCTTGGACATACTGTCTTACAACATCTGTTACATCAACGTGGTGACCAGAAAGATTTATTTTCATAGGTTTTCCTTTTTACAATGACTTCACCTAATACACTTGGGGTTAACGCTTTAAATTACAAGCTTTTATTAAAAATAATTTATATAAAATTTTGTATAAATTATCAATTTATTCGCTACAGCCCAGTGTTTATCAGGTAAAAACAAATTTTGTTATATTAATGATTTTTATCAAACGGTCATTTAGTTATGGTTAAAGCATAAGCTAAGATGACTTTCCTTTAAGGAGTTAGATAATTAGCAAACAGCCAGCTAAATCTAATTGTTCCTCTACTAATTTAGACAAAAAAAGCTGCCTTGGCTTGATTTTTATCACGCTTTACCCGAATAAAGTAAAATTTATTCGGATCAAGATCCCACATCAAGCACTTACGCACAAAATAACAGCAATTGGCGGTTATAAACTCACCCACCTTACCCAGTTCAATCACCTAATGCCTTCTCCGCCCCAGTTTATTTGAGACATGACTCGCAACTTCAGTATCATAACATTAGATACGAATGAAAACAGTTCTCATTCACTGCAATTTATGTACAATGCCTAACATAGATCTCTTGGTATTTTTAAACTGACGTTTTTAGGTGTGCATCGAAGTGAAACCAATAAAAGCAAAATTACTTCAAACCGTTGTGCCAAATAAATTCAATATTGGGTTACGCGCATTCTCAGCCATATTTGCAGGTTACCTATTAGCCGCAACGGTATCGGCCTGGCTAGCATTAGTACTGCCTCTGTCACCTCTTGAAAATACGCTAACCGCGATGATGTTGTCATTTATCGTCTATGCCTTTGCTGGGCTCTGGGCTTTTAGCGTGCAAACTCACTGGCGTGCCTTTAGCGATCTAGTCCTCCTTAGCGGAATTTTTTACCTGTTTATTTTGGTTATAGGTTAAACAATGAAAGACTCATTTTTTCGCAGTATGACTTGGCTACACACTTGGGTTGGCTTACTGGTTTGTTGGGTATTACTGTTGGTCTTTTTTGCTGGCACATTAAGTTATTACCGTTATGAAATCACACTATGGAGCAAACCTGAGCTGCATAAGAATGTTATCCAGCAATATGACAGTAACCTAGTTGCTAATGAGCTAACGCGGGCTCAGAACTACTTAACTGAGCACGCAAAAAATGCCCGTGATTGGCGGGTCAATTTTCCCACCGACCGCAAACCTTATATGAGTTACGCCTGGCAAACACAACCAGAAGAGGGGCAACGACGCGGTAAATTTATTGAACATATCGTGCCAATTGAAGGTGATAACTTAATTACCGATATCCGAGAATCTAAAGGTGGCCATTTCTTCTACCGTTTGCATTTCGACTTACACTATATGCCAGCCAAGATAGCCCGCTGGATAGTCGGATTCTGCACCATGTTTATGCTGATTGCCCTCATTAGCGGTATAGTGATCCACAAGCGTATTTTTAAGGACTTCTTCAGTTTCCGTCGCAACAAGAGCAGCCGTTCATGGCTCGATGCCCATAACGTCAGCTCGGTGTTAGCGCTTCCCTTTCACTTAATGATCACTTACACCGGATTAGTCACCTTGATGGTGATGTATATGCCCTGGGGAATGATGACAGCCTATGATGGCGACGCTAAGTCATTTAGCAAAGAGTTGCGCCCTAGCCGAGTGCAAATGCAACCGCTAGGGATTGCAGCGCAAACCGTCTCTATTAGCGCATTACTACCAGAAGTTAACACTCTTTGGGCTCACGATCCTATCAAGCAAGTCGTAGTCAATAATCCAAGTGACCAAAATAGTAAAATTAATTTTTATCGAAATACTGGCCAGGCCGTCACAGATAGAAGGGCTGCGATTATTTTTAACGGTATCAACGGTGAGCTACTCAATGCTGCTATTGAGCCAAATTCTGCAGTACAAAATACTCACGACACATTAATCGCCCTGCATACGGGACGGTTTGCCGAACCTCTACTACGTGCACTATTTTTCATCTGTGGCATTTTAGGCTGCGCCATGATTACCACAGGCGCAATACTCTGGGCTGTGAAAATTCGTCAAAAACAACAAAAGCCGCTAAAGCAAGGCATAAAAGCCAGTCTTGGTTTGCGTTTAGTTGAAGGATTAAACCTAACCTTTATCGCAGGGCTCCCTCTGGCTACAGCCAGCTTTTTCTATGCCAACAGATTGCTGCCAGTTGAGCTTGTAAACCGAGCTCAGTGGGAAATCAATATCTTTTTTATTGCGCTTGCGGCTGTCGCGCTTTTAGCTTGTTTTAATCGCATTTTAACTGCCTGGCGCGCAGTCATCACGCTCTCAGCAACCGCATTAATGGCTATTCCACTTCTTAATGCCTTCACTTCGAGCAGCAACATGCTGGATAACATAAGCCTACACCAATGGTCATTGGTCGGCTTTGATTTATTGTCTGTACTTATCGGTACGGCACTATTTTTTGTTCGAACGAAACTAGTTAGCAAGCAAGGTGTCATACCTAGTAGAGCAGCTACACGCACTGTAAACCATGAGGTTATAACCTCAGTCTCATCAGCGACTAAATAAGGAATATAAGCCGTGATCTTAAGTCTTTTAGGATTTAGTTATCTTGCATTTGGACTATTTGCGCTGGCTATGTTTTCTCACTACCGAGATACATTTGGCAATGCGCCAAGTCCTCAACAAGCTAAGTTACTCTATATTGGCGGCTGGGTAGGTATCGCGAGTATTTACTGGGGGTGTATAACAGCCCAAGGCGCTGCTTATGGCAGCATCCTATTCTTCGGTTTATTGTCATTCGCCGGGATGTTAGTCATCTTAATGCTAAGTTATCGCGCTAAGTTTCTGCCTTATTCCATGGCACTAAGCACACTATTTAGCACTATTCTAGTCTTATACTAATCAGTATAAAGAGGCGAGTTTCGCAATCATGAGGTACAAAATTCTTTATACCGTTTAGTAAAATATTATTTTAATATCAGACTTATTGAATATCTGCTGAGCTCATCGTTTCAATGATGGTTCAGCTTATGTACAGTAAAATGGTTTTAGAATACAGCCATATAAATATATTTATGACTGAGGTTCTATGCTTGTTGCTCACTCTACACCGTCACCATTGAGTGCCGAACAGACTCAAATAAATCAGCATCAATCACACTTAGCACCATCAAATTTAGCGCAATCACGCACAGCCACACCCACGAGCGAAAACCTGCTGCACGCAAGTGCAAAGAGTCTCAATGTAACGCCGAAAAGCCTACCACTCGATACTGTAACCCTTAGCCCACAAGCGCTTGAGCTTGCAATCAAAAGCCCTAACTCTGGTGATGCACAAACGCGACCAGCTCCATCCACATTGCCAAATGAGGGAGAAAAAGTTGAGGTATATGTAGAATATAAGAAAGCCAAAATGCAGTATCAGTTCTATTCAGACATGGCTAATATAGCAACAGGAAATAACAATGGAGTATCTCCCGCGGCTGCATATTATCTATCGAATAATGATGACGCTCGTGCTGCAACGGTAAACGTAAAAGCCCAGCAACAGCAAGTCACAAGCATGCAAACATATGTTGATACGACTAAAAGCCTTAATGAATTATCTTAATCGACCGTATCAATAAAAGCGCAATGTATGAGCCATATGTATTCATTTGGCGCTTATACAATATCTGATATCAACAACAGACTAAAAATCTCAACATGGATGTATAATTCGCTAAAACCTCATCCTAACTTTTTCAGACTCTGCACTCCAAGATTAACCAATGATGATTAAACTTATCAGCTAAAGCTAATCACTTACCCTTGATTAAAATCAAACGAATCTCCCCCTACCAAGAGTATGCTGAACTTTAGTTTTTTTTAAGCAATACAATATTGACTGGAAAAGTTAAGCCTAATCGATTAAACCTAGTCGCTGTCACGTACATCTAATTAAAGAGTTAGCCATATGAGCTTTAGAATTAACCTCAACTGGATTGCCGCAGAGGAACCTATTGATGATCCCCAGAGTTTTAACCGTGATCACTGCATTACCTTTGGCAGTGGCCAGCAAGTAAATGCATCTTCGGCACCTGAGTACAACGGCAGTACCGACAAAATTAATCCAGAGGAAAGCCTACTCGCAGCACTCTCGTCCTGCCACATGCTGACATTTTTAACCATTGCCCATCTCAAGCGTTTACCTATCACCTCTTATCAAGATGATGCATACGCAGAGCTAGGCAAAAATGCAGCGGGTAAGCTGTTTATCAATAAGATTGTGTTACAACCAAAAATAGAGTTTGCAGAAGAAGTGACCGCTAACGTGATAGCGAAGATCCATGACAAGTCTCACAGCAATTGCTTCATTGCCAATAGCCTTAATCCTGAGACGCTCTTTGAAATAAAATACTAACAGAACAAGGCCTGACAGCCGCGAGATTGTCGAGTTTAGGCTGAATGAAAAAAGCGAGGTCATCACCTAGCTTTTTTCATTCGTCAAACACAAATAAGCGTTAGCCGTCATTCTCAACAAAGTCATCGGTAAAGTCGGTTTCCCAATACTTATAGCCCTGCACTGTGGCTTGAGCGGCTGCGCCCATTAAGTTAACTTGATAGGTCTTAACACCTGACACATCAACTGATTGGTTAGCCGATGCTTGTTCGCCACTGCCTTCATATTCGGCACTTGCCTCAGCTTGCGCCTGTCCTTCGTAACCAGACTCTTTAAAACGAGTGAGCGCATCACGCTGAGTAAAGGCTTGTACAAAAGCCACTTGTTTCCAGCCAATACCGGCTCCAACACCACCTGTTGCAAAGCGATAGTAAGAAAGCTTGCTGCCCTCATGTAAAACACAGATCCCACCACCTGTAGACAAAGCAAACAGGTAGCTATTACTACCAGTACAAACGACATAGCCGACAGAGTTAGCCACAGCAGTCTTAGCCGCTGGATGTTCATTATAAATCTCCTGTAGCGCTGACTGAGTCTCCTCTCTGGCATGCATTTTTTTCGCTTCAGGGGTATCACCCGTAGCACAACCGACGAGTAATACAGGAAAAGTGACAGCTGCGAGCTTTAGTATATTGGTTCGAAACATAGTTTCATCCTTATCGATAAAAATTGAAGATTAATTAAACAAGGCTTAGTTAAATCCATTATTTATTTCAGCGCCTTTTAACATATAGCACAGGAAACAAGTTGTTGATTCAGTTATATATCACAATCAAGCTTAATGGCGGCTTGATCAAGCCTATGGCCAATTGTCATTCCAATTCTGCTCATTTGATGTTCCTATCTCGCGACCTATCTCCTTAAGCAATCGATCCCTTTTGTAACGATTAAGATAAACCCTTAGGTATAAACTAATGTAACCAGCTTAGATAAACCGCTGGGCTTAACGAGTAAAAAGCTAAAGGCTATTACGCTTCTTTAAAAACGTCCAATCTCGGGATTCCAAAAAGAAAGAGGCAAAAATCATGTAAACCCCCACTAGAAATAGTTGCAAAATCCTAAGATAAAAATTCACCGCAACATCTTTGTCTGTAGAAGACGCCGTAGAGCCAACGACCACCAGCAACGCCGATAAGATCCCTGCATAAAGAGGCGCTTTTGCGGGGTCGGCATAAATTTTTTGCCCAAAGAACAAAGCCGCTAACATCGACATACCGATATAAAATTGCAGTTCAGGCACGATAGTCAGTAAGTTATAAAATACGACTGCTAAAGCCCCACCAATGCCATTGGTTACCAGTAAGAATAAACTCACCTTAATACTTTTCGCTCCCGCTGCTTGCAATGACAAGATGGCAATAAAAATCATGGTCAACAACGCACCCGAAATTTCTAAAAAATAGAAAAAACAGATCACAGGGAAAGCGATAATTAACGCCCGAAATGCTTCATGAGTGCGTTCATCATGGCTCTGCTGTGCGCTCGCTAGCTGCTCTTTTTTAGGAGAAAGATCGGGCAATAAAGCATGCAGTAGTGCAAATATTGCCACCGCCACGACACCTGAAAAACTCAAGCCCACGCCAACGATGATCGCAGCGCCAGGCTGAAGTAGGCTCAGGTAAGGCAGCAGTAAGGTCGCGACAATAAAAATAGTGGCGAAGAAATTCCATTTAGGATCGCTAAAGAGGTAATAGCCCCATAACATCATCATCGCCAGCAGTGGTAGCAACACAATGGGATATTGAGTTGGGCCAAAACTCACCAACCAAGCTAAGCCTATGGTACAGAGCATAGAAATGAGTAGCTCATAAACCGTCTGTATTGTGGGTTCTTGCCTGTCGACTAAAAACTTGGCGACAAATACCGGTACAATAAAGGCGAGTGGCCAAGCCCAAATAGCAGACACCGCTACCGCGAGACCAATGCCAAGAGTAAAGCGCAGTACACGCCGAGTATAGATAGCCTCCGCTGTCACTCCAGACCTAGGGTTGGCACCTGCCTCAGCTAAATCACGAGTAGAGAGATCTTTATCTGACATAAGAGAACCAACTCACCACACGGATCCAAAATTTACCAAACAGGTTAATAATACTGTTGTCGCTGGTATAGACGATCACATCGGCTTGACCACCAACACGTCTTAACCCTACGGCTTCATCTACAGGTAGTACAATCGTCACCGGAAAGCGCTGAGATTGGCGTAGCCAGCCAGTTTGGCCTGATACCTGTGCCAGTTTGCCCGTCTGCTCACTCTGGCCCCAATCGACTCCGTAATCGATACTGCCGACTTTGGCTTTAAAGACTTCTCCTGGCGCATAATCAAGAGCAAACTCGACATCATCTCCCGCCTTCATATTACCTAAGCTGTTTTCCCTAAAGTAGGCCTCAATCCATACGCCTTCAGATGAAATAAAGGTCATCACTGGTTGACCGGCACTGGCATAAACGCCCTCTTTTAATCTAAAGTTTGACGCCACACCATCAGTGGGCGCAACAATCGATGTTCGAGCCAAATTGATTTGGGCAGTCTCTAGGCTTAACAAGGCTGATTTAACATTGGTGTTATTCTCCCCTTCTGCACCTAAACGCTCCTTGGCTTTAGCCAGATCAGCTTTGGCACTCGCAACACCCGCTTCAGCCTTTGTCAGCTCAGCACGGGCATTATCTGCATCGGCTTGGGACATCACCGCTTTATCAACCATGGCAAAAATACGCTTTGACTGAACTTGGGCATTGGTTAAATTGGCTTGGGCATTCGTCACTTTCGCTTGAGCAGCGGCTACATTGGCTGTCTGTGCACCAACATTTTGACCCGCTTTCTTTAGGGATTGCTCTGCTTGATCTAGTGCAATTTCATAGTCCTGGGGATTAATTTTCGCCAGTACATCTCCCTCTTTTATTAACGTGTTAGGCTCGACTAAAATATCAATTATTTCACCCGAGACTTGAGGACTGATGGGCACCACATAACCACGAATTCGACCTAGATCGGTTGATGGAATAAACCTGTCGGCGACAAGGTGAAATACAAATAAACAACTGACAACTATTAAGATGATATTAGTCGCTTTGCGAATTTTAGTGTTCTTCTTGTTTTCGGTTTGCTCGACCTCTTTATTCTGCTCGTTACTCGCTGCATCCTCGTTAGCACTCACACCCTTATCTTCCGTCATACTCATCCCTTTGGTCACCGATAATCCTGCACTAACCGCCGTCAGACAGGTACTCAGTATTAAAGCCTATTAACACTCAAATCGCCTGAGCTACTTTTTAATCAGTTTAGTGTCTTGAACAGACAACATTCAACCGTTTTATCAAATTAATTTATCAGCAATTTACTTAAGGTTTAATTAAAAACACGAGCAGAATTGGACACTTCTAGAATGTCGGTAGCGATATATGTCGGACCAGGAGACTCATGCGGGATTGTGTATCCTATTGTGTATTTTTACCATAAAAATAGGCGTTATTGACCTGGGAACTGCTTCGCCAATAACGCCCTAAACTTCACTGTTGCCATGCTTGATAGAAACAAGCACTAGCGTACATTAAAATGCTTTATTTACATCTTCAGCCATGCCTTTTTTGGGCATTGGCTTAGGGTTGAACTCGGTAACCGGTTGCTTATCAAGAGCCTCTTTCAAATAGCTTACCGCCTTGTTTAATTGCGCATCTGTACCGTTAAATGTCGCGTAAGGTAAGTTATTCACCTCGATGTCGGGGCTGACACCACGGCCTTCAATAATCCAACTTCCATCCATTGCATATTGTGGGTACTCGGCAACACGTGCCATACCTCGGTCAGTGAGCGAGTTACGCCCAGACAACCACACTCCAGCCCCTGCAGTTTGCTTACCTATTAATGGCGCAATACCCAGTGCTTTAACTCCAGCAGAGAAGGTTTCACCATCTGAGTAAGTCAGCTGGTCAGTTAATACAACAAGTTGCCCTTTAAAGGTCTGCTGCATATTTCCAGATGGCGTACCATGAGTCGGAGCCCAAAATGCCCAAGTCCGGCGCAGTAATTTTTCGATGATCCAACTATCAATATTACCACCGCGGTTTCGACGCACATCGATGATCAAGCCGTCTTTATCAACGTTGGCATAAAACTCTCTTGCAAAGCTGGCTATATCACCGCTGCCCATGGCGTATAAATGCAAGTAACCTATCTTGCCGTCACTGTTATTAGACACTTGTTCACTATTATGGTGCACCCAGTCTAAGTATCTCAGCTTGGCATTTTTAGATGGACTGATAGGTTTAATAATTGTTTGGTGTGTTTTACCGCCACGCTTTAGCGTCAGTAGTACCTGTTTGCCACTTTGGTTACGTAAAAGCTTAGTGACATCGGCTATATTGCTTAGCTTCTTAGCATTGATAGCGACTATCACATCACCGACTTTAGCATTAACGCCCATCTGTTTAAGTGGAGCGGCTTGTTCCGGCAATTCAGGATCGCCCTGATATATATGCTCGATAACAACGCCAGTTTTAGTCTGCTCGAGTCGCGCGCCTAAGCTGGCCGATTTAGCTTTATCGAGATCTTTGGCAAAGTCGCCACCACGCACTTGAGAATGAAGAGAGTCAAGCTCGCCCATCATCTGCATAAAGAGATCATTGAGCTCATGGCGATCGGTTAGTCGCTCTACCAATGGCTGATATTTCGCCTTAGTGGCTTGCCAGTCTAAGCCGCGCATGCTCTTGTCATAAAATGAGTCACGGTGCATTAACCATGCATCTTCAAACATCTGTTGCCATTCTGCTGCTGGCTCAATGGCAAGTTGCCATAAATCTGTTTGTACCTTGGTATGCTTAAGCTCTTTAGGAAGCTTATCTCCAGCATCGACAATTAACATCTCACTGCCTTGCTTAGATTGCTTACGAATAAAGAGCTTCTCGCCATCTTGAGACAGCTTGAACTCGCCTACATCTGCAGAAAAAGTGTCAACTTTTGGACTGAGCGGATCGAACTTGACGAGCTTGAGTGTCGACTTGCCACTCATAGTGCTATCGAGTAGGTAAAACTTATCTTTTGCCATCTGCAAAGAATCGTAGTTACCCGCAGCAACCGGAACTTGCCATAATCGACTCGATAAGCCCTCCCAATCGACTTGAGTCTCTACCTCATCATCTGGCTTTGCCGGTTCAGACATCAGCTCATTAGGCTTTTGAAATGCAAATCGCGCGTCCTCATTCAATGCAATTGCAAACACCTGCGTGCGCTTATTGAACATAGGGCCTAGGTTTCTGTCGCCCCAAGGTGAGCTAGGAGTAGAAACAAACTTTCTATTTGATAGGAAATATAGCCAGTCACCATCAACACTAAAGCTTGGTGAAAAAGACTCATACTTATCACTCGTTAACGACTCAGCACGATGCTCTTTTAGCGAGTACAACACTATTTGAGGACGCGCCTTGCCCATCTCAGCTTTCGTTAACGCAATAAAACGGCTATCGCCAGACCAAACAATATCGGCGTATGCCCCTAACCCCTCACCTTGAGTGATTATTTTCTTGTTACTGCCTTTTTTCACATCGAACAACCAAACATTACCGTCGTAATCATCGTGGGCAAGGTAACGTCCATCCGGAGATAAGTGCAGGTTAAGCCTTAAGGTTTTACCGTCTTTAGTGAGTTGCTTAGCGTTGTCACTGCCATCGGCGGCATATCGCCATAGTTCTTGCTCTCCCGATGCATCACTAATCGCGTAAACCCAATGACCATCTTGGCTCATTACAGCATGACTAACTCGGCTGTGACCTGGCAATGCTATTTCAATCAGACGTTGCCCATCTGTACCCGCAATAGCCACATTGCTTCTCGCGGTAATAGCCACCTTATCCCCTTTAGGTGAAAAAGTTGTGGCTGTTGCGTATTTCATCGGCTCCTTGACCCAATGCTCACGCTTTTGTGCAAAGTCAGAGATAAGATTAATATCAAGGATTTGCTCTTTGGCTGAAGCGATATCAAACAATTTAATATCGGCGCCTTGTTGAAACACTATGCGGCCTTGATTTAATCTTGCAGCACGTACTTGCCAGTCTGTGTAATGAGTGTGCTGCTTAAGATCATTCCCCGCGGTAGACATAGACCAGATGTTATCATTGCCGTCGCTGTCACTAATAAAATACAAGCGAGATTGCCACAACATAGGTTGCCTGACAGAGCCTTGATGACCCTGAGTCAATGGCGTAGCTTCTTGTGTGCTGCCTAGCTTGAATTTCCACAGTTCACCTTTAGCTCCACCGCGATATACCTTGGCATTATCACCTGTAGTTTGCAGACCAAAGCGGGTGAAATAGACATATTCACCTTTATCATCAATCGCCCCTTCTATGGCATCGGCAAGCGGTAAATCAGTCGTTAACAGGGTCTTTGGATCAACGGTTCGAAGTACCCAATAATTCGCTGGGCCAAATGCATTGTCGGTTGAGTAAAGCACCTTACCGTCAGCGGTCCAGCCTTGAACGCGAACTCGACTACTTTCAAAGCTGACACGCTTAGCTTGCCCACCCGTAATAGGAATAACGTAAACTTCAGATGAGCCTTCATAATTAGCCACGTACGCTACTGATTTTCCATCGGGGGAGATTGTAGCCCCCAATTCTTGTGCAGGTAAACTCGTTAGACGCGTCGCTTGAGAGTCACCTAATGACTGAGTCCAAAGATCGCCTTCGGCCGTAAAGACCAAGGTTTGTAGGTTTAATGCTGGCGCACGAAAATAACCAGGTTTGACCATGGACTGTGAGGCAAAAGAGGGGAATACATTAAATGTGCCTAAGGCAAGCATGCAGCATGCAAGAGAGTGACGAAGTTTCATCTGAGCTAGCAATCCTGTTGTTATTGTTATTAAACAAATAAATTTAAGGCCACAAGGTAGCAAAAAATTTACAAAGCATCAGCAAAATACTACTGAATAAGTATTAGCAAATGTGTTTCTCAGCCCTTAAGTAAAATTGAGCCAAACTTGCTCAATTTTACTTAATCAGTAACGGCTACGCTTAAACAAGCACCGTTAATGTTTAACCTCGGTCGCACTTGGCTTGCTACTACTCTACTTGTTAAAATCTATGCTGGGTATCGATCTTCTAGAGGAGACCTCTCTTGGGATCTGGGACGGGTTCAAATCACTTTAAACCCATCTGTGCTAGGTTAAAGTGCTCTCTATCCTCTAGCAATATAGAGACAAAATAAAGCCCGCTTAAAAGCGGGCTTTATCGTTCTAGCGTTAAAAAACGAGAGTTCTGAGCGCTAGTTAATGGCCAGACATAACAGCTTTTTGTAACTTAAGGTACCTTGCGTTAAGCGAGTGCGTCGCCTGTAGCAACTGCGGTTGTTGTTCAGCTAACAGCGTCAGTAAACGCTGAGCCTTGGCTATCTCTTTAGCTCTGATCAACTGCTCAATATTATCAAGTTGTGCGATTAAGACAGCGTCTGCGGCCATAAACTCTTTGCCCTGTTTGACCCAAGCAGCTTTGTCATCAGGTTGCTCCGCCAATTGGCTAGGATTATCCATCGAACGCATCATCTGTGGCTTAGGCGGAGATGACATCATGACCGGCTGCCCCTGCTCTAATACATCCCCCTTTTTCATTGCTGGATTTATGACAAACAATGTCACCACGACCAATACCGAGGCTGCTGAAGATAATGGCCAGCGATATTTACGCCAAAAAGACTGACTCTGTAAAGGCTTCTTTATTCGGCTACGCGCCAGATTAAGGATCTGTTCATCAAGTTCACTTGATGGCTGCTCCTGAGTCATTTTTTGATAAAGTGACTTAATTTCAACTTCGTTTGCTTCATGCTCTTTATCAGTCATGATTAACTCCTTGCCATTTTAAGTCGACACAATCCTTAAGCCCTTTATAAGCGTAACGAATGCGACTTTTAGTCGCCTCTAGCGTCGCGCCTGCGATATCGGCAATGATTGCCGCCGTAAAGCCCATCTCTACATTTAGCAAAAATGCCTCTTTTTGCACTTGTGGTAAGTTCGCCACGCAGCCTTTAAGCAAGTTTGCTTTTTGATTATCCAACATTAGCCCTTCAGGATTAAGGGTATCATTACTCAGTTGAGTCTCAGCATCTTGCTCTGGCTCAAAAACATCACTGAAATTACTTACCGGTTTAACGGCCCTGACATGATCAACAATCAAATTATGAGCAATGCGATATAACCAGGTAGTGAATTTTGCGCTGGCTTCATAGAGGCTGGCAGCTTTAATCACTCGACTCCAGGTTTCTTGGTAGAGATCTTCAGCCAATTGCGGGTCGTGGATCTGTCGAACAAAATACCGATATAGTGGCCCTTTGTGCTTACGATAAAGTAGCTCAAACGCATGGCTACTGCCTGCTGCATATTGCAGCATCAAAACGTGATCGGCATCGAGCTCTAGAGAGGCTTGGGATGAGGGCAAAGGTTGCTCCACAGTATCTTCCTTAGCTAAAAAATTTGGACATTTTCGACCGCTAAGCTTTGTCCAGTTAAACCTATATTGCAAGTGCTTAGCTCAAGCAATAACTTATGAGGTGGCTAGCATTAGCCATAATAGTGAAGAACAGCAATCTGAGACAAGAATTAACAGCAATATGACTAAGTGGCGTGAAGAACGTAACCCATAAAAGTGCCGCACAGAAAAACTATCTTAGCGGCATTTCATTGCTAACAGACGTATTCAGAATAGACTGATTAACTTAAGCGAGCTTGGCTTGTAGAGCGGCATCTTTAGCTGCAACAGCTTCAGCAGACTTAGCACGCTCTTCTTTAACGGCCACAGCAAGGGCATCATCGCCAACGGCTAACATTTGCGCGGCAAGATAACCTGCATTTTTAGCGCCTGCGCTACCGATAGCCACCGTTGCTACAGGTACGCCGCCAGGCATCATCACTGTCGATAAAAGTGCATCGTGTCCTTGTAGTGGGCCGCAATCAATTGGTACACCGATAACAGGGCGAGTCGTAATACCCGCGACCGCACCAGCTAGGTGCGCAGCAAGACCTGCTGCACAAATAAAGACTTTACAACCACGCGCTTCTGCATCAGTTACGTAGCTATGCGTAGCTGCAGGCGTTCGGTGAGCCGAAGTCACTTTTGCTTCAAACTTAATTCCGAAAGTGTTAAGCACATCGAGGGTGGCTTGCATTGTAGGCAGATCTGAATCTGACCCCATTAATACTGCAACAAATGGTTGGCTCATGTTAAGTCCTGTAGGGCGGTGCATTATTATATTTGCGCGCATTATAATGACATTAAGCGCATTGAGTAAACAGGCTTCCCCTAAGCCTGCGACGCCGTTATCACAGGGTTTTCAAAAGCTGAAAATCACTTATTAATACATATGTATAGCAAACAAGTGTATGGTTAATTATCAGCTTGAGAATTGATAACTTCTGGTTAATTCAGCACTAATTTAGTGGTAAAGTAGTTGCAAAATTTAGCAGGAAAGAATGCTAGATATTAGGTTCGAAACCTACCCGGCTTTATGTATATAGTATGAGATGAGATTTAGTACGATACTCGACGTTGTCAGCAGTGTATTTTACTTGTATATAGGTAGTGTCGATTTATAAGTGAATTAGAAATGAGAGTGGAAAGTGAGTCATAAAGCTGAATATAAGCACTTTTTAAGCGACATCGACGGCACATCAATGGTGAGATTTACGAATAAGGATATTCATAATGCCCATTAAAGATAGCTTGAAGAAAAAAAAGATAGACTCAGTCGGTCTAAAAACGCATCTCGCGCTTTTAGGAACTCCAATGCTATTACTCCTCATCGGCTGGGGCATTTTCTTTCGTATCAGCCCGACGCCAAACTCTGTCGCTAACTTAGTCTTAGTCGCAATAATCTATTTATTAGGTTACAGCTTAAGTTATTACTTCCATCAAGGTCGATTGAACCGATTATGGGAGCATCTTCAGCAGGTCATTCATGTTAACGATACCACCTTTGCATTGGTCAATATTGCTAATCGTTACCAAGATGAGCGCGCCTTTCTTGATGCGTTACTCAAGAAATCTGTCAGTAGTATTGATGGCGCTGAGATGGGATCGATTATAAAAGTGGATGCCAACACTGGGGAGTTGCACTTTGAGTCCACCGTCGGCATTGATATCAACAAGCTCAGACAAGTTAAATTCAATCTCAGCCAGTCTTTCGAATACCTGCTGACCAAAGGCAAATGTGACCGAGTCGTGGTCATCGATGATATGGCCAATATCAATGCCCATAGCACCCTAAGCACCGCCGAACAACAAGTCTTGCTCACCGCACCTGAGGCACCTATTCGTTCAACCTTATCCAGCCCAATACATATCGACGGTGCTCTCTATGGCATGCTGAATTTAGACAGTGCAAGAATTAACACTTTTAGTCATTACGACAGAAACTTGGTGGCAATCCTAACTCATGAAGCGGCGAATGCTATTGCGCTTTATCAGAAGACACGTCAAATTAACTTATTAGCCAATTTTGATAGTTTAACTCAACTTTATAACCGTCAACGCTTTGAAGAAGGAGTTAACAACTGGAAGATTAAAGCGCACTTTGGCAGTTATTTGGTCGTGTTAGATCTTGATAATCTAAAAGTAATTAATGACAGTGACGGACACCAGGCAGGCGATAAAGCCCTGTTGTATTTTGCTAGTACGCTAAAAACGCATTGGCATAGTAAACACTTGATTGCTCGCTATGGAGGTGATGAATTTGTTGCCCTATGCCACGGACCGCTAGAGCAGCTTGAAGAAGATCTTAAACAGATCAGGCAAATGCTAGCAGAGCAGCACTTAAGCGACAAACCTGCTTATAAATCTATGCCCGATATTCAGTTCAGTTACGGCATCGCTGACTACCAAGGGGATTTAAATACCAGCTTTAAAGCGGCTGATAGACTGATGTATCAACATAAACGAGGCAAAAAGGCCTCAACTCAGACAAATTATCAATAAAAAGCCCCCGCAAATGCAGAGGCTGTTATGTAAAGTCATTTAGCGATTTATTAGCGTTTATATTAGTGGCACTTGCTTATTGGCGCTTATTTCTTAACGCAAGGCTCGAGAGCTTAGTTGTTACTCTTAGCTCTAGAGCATGATGTTAATTTTAGTTTTAGAGCTTGATGTAAATAGTAGTGCTAAAACCTGTTCTCATTTTGTCTGGATAGGTCAGTATCGACTACCCAAAAAACAGTCGCCACAACCAGGATGAATCGAGATCCTCCTGACACTGCCTATATTGGGCTGCATATCGCTTAGAACGCTCATCTACACGGCCAGCAACCTTGATTAACCATGCTTTTTGATTATACGTTTTGCGTTTATAGCCCCCCCAACCTTCATGGTAATTCAAGTACTGGTTACGAGCATCCCACTTGGACACGCCATTGATTTTGTGCGTTTTGTAAATAAACCATCCCATAAAATCCATAGCGTCATCAAAGTTACTTCGACTTGACCAGGAGTTACCAGTTTCCTTAACGTAGTCATCCCAAGTCATGGTTTTTGCCTGCGCATAGCCATAAGCATCACTTGCTCGGCCAATAGGAATAAAGCCTAAAAAATATTCCATCGGTGGAGCAGCATTGTGCTTAAAAGAGCTCTCTTGATACATCATGGCTAAAGGAACATGTATCGGTACTCCCCATTTTTCGCGGGTATCTTTTGCAGCGCTATACCAGGAGCGATTCTCTGTGTAAATCGAACAAAGATTTTCGGGATCTTTTGGAGGAGGAGTCGCGCACCCAGTCAATAGGGTCGCTAAAATAACAGTCGTAAATAACGCGGGCCATTTCATAAAAAAAGATACCAACTGACAGTAATAGCAAAGCCATAGTGTCACACTGATAGCTTAAAGATGCAATTGAGCGTTATGGGAATTGTGTTGTAAATCAGATGAGAGTAGCTCGAACCTACCGCGATTACCTCCCCCTACTGGGCAGGTTGAAGCTCACAGTCATGGGGCTCTTGTTGCCATACTTCCGGTTGCCAAAAACCTTTATCATTACCGCGATAAACTTTGTCGACATTAAACTTGGCACCAATATGATAGCGCTCATTATGTGCCACATTCACCGTAAGCTCTTTAGGGATGCGAGCGCTAAGTTTGACCTTCAAATTCGGTGCATCAATCAACTCAGCAAGAGTAAAGGTGTGTTTACCTACACTTAACCGATAATAAGGTTTAGATATAACAGGCTTTCCATCTAGGTGAGTTACCACGACGCGATAAATATCAGCGTCGTGGTCGGGCTCCATATACGTCGCAACGATACCGCATTGATTGGCGGTATCAGGTTGAGTTGCACAACCCGATACCAGCAATACCAATGCAGTAAAACTTAATATATTTTTGAACCCTTTAGTCACCAAGGTTAAGCCTTAAAATAATCAACTAAAAACTGATCGAAGCTCACACTTGGCTCAGCTTCTAGCTTCGCTTGTTTCTCGAGTGATACAACTGCGTCTTGCTCATAGCGCATTGTCACAGCCTCTGACAGAGGATAGTTTTTGAGTTCTTGATGGTACTGCTCTGCAAGCTGTAACACCCAGTCACTATGATCTATTTGGTCTTGTTTTAGTCCTTTAATAATTTGTCCCGACAAGGTTTCGTCTGGATTATTAACGGCTTTGTGCCACTTAGTCAGCGCAACCTGGTAATCATCTCGGCCGTCATCGTCAAGTAGTGAAGCGATATCACTAAGATCACCAAACAATGATTCAAGCCAATGACTTAAGCTCAGCGGCTCACCTGAACGGGTTAACATAAGCCCCGGCTTACGCCCCTCAAGCACGACAGCTTGTAGGTTAGCGGCAATTTCCGCCTCTTCACTTGCATCAGATGCCGCTGAAGGTTGCAATAAGCAGTTCAATAAGAAAAGGTCTAAGAAACGGATCTGTGACTTTTCAATACCCACTGAGCTATAAGGGTTAACATCTAATGCTCTGACCTCTATATACTCAACCCCTGCTCGAGCAAGTGATTCTGACGGTTTCTCATTACCTTTCGCAACACGTTTAGCACGTATAGGCGAGTAGAATTCATTTTCAATCTGTAAAATATTGGCGTTAAGCTGACGATACTCGCCATCTACTTTAACGCCAATTTTTGCGAAATTAGCCGAAGGCATATTAATCGCAGATTTCATCCCTTCCAAGTAACAAGCTAAGCTGTTGTAACTAATATTTAAGTTGTCTTGCTCTTGGTTGGTATAACCTAAGTCACTCATCCGTAAAGAGGTGGCATATGGCAAATACAAAGTGCCATTGCCTATGACTTCAAAAGGAAAGTTATTCGTCTTAGGGTCTTGAATAAATGTGCTGCAAAGCGCTGGTGATGCACCAAATAAATACGGTAATACCCAGACTAGGCGACGATAGTTACGAATGAGACCGAAATAAGACTCTGAGATAAAATCCTCTAAGCTTAAAGATTTATCCGATAGCTCATACAGCCTGTCCCAGAGCTGGTCTGAAACAGAAAAATTAAAATGCACGCCTGAAATAATTTGCATCTGAGCGCCATATCGATAGGTCAGCCCTTTACGATATAAACGTTTCATTTGGCCAGTGTTAGAACTACCGTAATCCGCAATGGGGATATCACCCGCATCGCCAAGGTAGCACGGCATACTTACAGGCCAAAGTCGTTGGCCATTTAAGTGCCGGACACTATAGGCATGAGTTAAGGTCAAATCTTCGACTAATTCATCGATATCTTCAAAAACAGGAGTAATAAACTCAAGTAGGGATTCGCTATAATCTGTGGTGATCCGCGAATTGGTTAACGCCGAACCTAACGCTTGTGGATGTTTATCCAACGCTAGATGACCCGACTTTTCAATTCTTAACGCTTCACGCTCAATGCCTCGTTGCATTGTTCTTAGCGCTTGACGACTTGCCGTATCCGACAACTTACCTACTAATTCATTGAAAGATTTCAATACATTACTCTCTAGTACGTGACTTTTACCCATATAGCAATTCAGTCAGACCCGCTATAGACAACTTAAATTTCAAGTCGTACCAAATTAGCGTTTAGTTAACTGCCAGCATAATAAACGATGAGATGATGCCATAGATTTAGCACCATCTCTCGGATATATGGACTAATTATGTCTTTTACAACTGTAAAATTTCAATTGGATAACCAAGTGTTGATAATTCAGACTCAATTTGAGCTCGGTCGCCAACAACCAATATCACCATATCGTCTAAATTCAACTGCTCTTTAGCCAGTTGATTGAGTTCATTTAGGCCAATACTGTTAGTGATTGCAGTTTGCTGCTCACTGTAGTTATCGTCCAAATTATAACGCTGAATATTACGCATCAAGCCCGCTTTTTGATATGGCGTTTCATAGTTTAATGCCTTGGACTGTGAGATTGAACTCTTCATAAACTCGAGTTCTTTATCTGTCATCCCTGTTTCCTGAAAAGCATTAATCTCTTTGATAAATTCAATTAGTGCCTTTGTCGTCACATCACTACGCACGCTAGCCGTTGCTTGGTAAAAACCGAGTTCTGGGCCACCTGAGAAATAGCTTCTTGCGCCGTAGGTGTAACCTTTGTCTTCGCGAAGGTTGAGGTTAATTCGGCTATTGAATGCACCGCCCAGTGGGTAGTTCATCAAATACGATTTAAAGAACTCGCCCGTTGCATCATATTTAAGTCCACGCTTACCAATCTTAATCACAGATTGGGCCGCTTCTGGCTTATCTACAATATAGATTTTTCCACCCTCAAACTTGGGTAACGCTGCAAGCTCTGGCAAAGGCGTTGCGACCCCCTTCCAACTAGAAAGCGTAGCAAGTTTTGCTAGCATCTGCGCTTCATTCAAGCTGCCTACTGCCACTATTTGCGCATTACCTGCGGTATATTGCTGCTTATAGAAGGCGTTAACGTCATCTAACGTCATTGCTGAAACAGTGGCAATTGAACCGCCAGAGCTTACACCAAATGGGCTATTTTCGCCGTATAACAAACCGCTAAACGCCGTTGAAGCCAGATAGTTAGGCTCGGTAAGCTCTCGCTGTAAGTGTTGTAACTTTTGCTGCTTCACTCGCTCAAAATCGGCAGCGGTAAAACCGGGGGCAAATAGCTTCTCTTTGACTATGACCATGGTCTTATCAAGATTAGCTGCTAATGATGAGATTTTAACTTGGCTTTGATAACCACTTGCACTGAAACTCACATTGCTGCCTAGCATTTCTAACGCTTGAGTGAGCACCTCAGAGCTGCGCTTCTTGCTCGACTCATTCATCATTGACGCTGTCATGCTAGCAAGACCGGCTTGGTTTACATCTAATAAGCGGTGACCGCCATTAAGATAGATAACGATTTCAACCGTTGGCGTTTCGCTCGTCTGAGTACCAATGACCTGGATTTTATTGGCAAGCTCACCAGTCCAAAGCTCAGGCATGCTCAGTACTGGCGTTGGACCTGCTGCAGGAATAATACTTCTATCAAATGCAGAGGTGAGCTGTGGCTTAATCGCTACGTTTTCAACCGCAACGGAAGCGACCACCTCGGCAGGGGCAACAAAGTTATCTGCTTTAGCAATAAGTTGAGCTTGCCCTTGGGGCACGACGCTCATTACCACCATGGGCTTATCTTTGATGTATTTGTTAAACACACGCATCACATCAGCTTTGGTGACGTTTGCATAACGAGCCAAATCAAAGCCAATCATATCTGGGTTGTCAGAGAAGGTTTCATTAAAGGCTAGACTTGCCACCTTACCTTGTACGCTCTGCAAGCCGAATATCGTCCCCGCTTCAAAGTTAACTTTAACTTTTTCAAGATCATCATCGGTCACTCCGCGCTGTTCAAATTCAGCAATAGAGTCCTGCATCGCTTGCTCGATTTCAGCTAAGTTACCACCACGAGCAGGGTTTGCTAACGCGTACATAGAAAATTGACAAGCTAGCTCTTGGCAAGGATGACTTACACCCGCTTGTACTGCTAATCCATCTTTGACTAAGTTCTTATAAAATAGTGATGTCTTACCGCCACCTAAGATATTTGATAGCAGATCCAGCGCAGCTTCATCTTCATGGCGGGCATAAACGGTTGGCATACCAATACGCAGTAAGGGTAAGTGGACTCTATCTTCCATCGACAAGTAACGCGTTGCATCAAGAGTCACTAACTCTTTCACTGGCGCGTCGACTGCTGGGCCTGCAGGGATCTCACCGAAGTACTTATTCACCCAAGCAAGAGTTTGCAGCTCGTCGAAGTCACCACCAATGGTTAAGGTTGCATTATTAGGGCCATACCAACGCTGGAAGAAATGCTTAACATCTTCTACATCTGCACGATTTAAATCTTCAGGCCAGCCGATCACTGGCCATGAATAGGGGTGACCTTGTGGGTAAAATGCTTGATTGAAACGCTCTCCCATACGACCATATGGGCGATTATCTACTCGTTGGGCGCGTTCATTTTTAACGGTCTCGCGTTGAACTTCAAACTTTTCTTCTGTTAATGCTGGCAAGAAAAAGCCCATGCGATCTGATTCTAACCAGAGCATTTTTTCCAACTGATTATTCGGTACAGTTTCAAAGTAGTTAGTACGGTCGGTATTGGTGGTGCCATTTAAGGTACCGCCAGACTCAGTCACCATCTTAAAGTGCTGTTCATCCCCAACATTTTCAGAACCTTGGAACATCATATGTTCAAAAAGATGGGCAAAGCCTGAGCGTCCTTCTAATTCACGGCCAGATCCCACATGGTAAGTGACGTCAACATGTACCAAAGGATCTGAGTGATCTTCATGTAAAATCACCGTCAAGCCATTCGCTAATTGGTATTTGCGGTATGGGATCCCAACTTCATCATTACTAAAACCTACCGTTTCAAGTAAGACCACCCCTTCTGGTAGCGGTATTGAATTTTGTTGCTGTCCAGCACATCCCAATAATGCAGCACTTACCGCTGCGGCCAATATCCATTTTTTCAATGACTCTCTCCTTTTCCAACAGGCGTTATTAGCATCTTTTGCCATGCTGTATATTAATGCACCTAGTATTACCCACTACAGATAAAACAACCAGCGGTGTAATTTCAAATAATTAACCTAAAAATATGCCGTTTTTAATAACAATTGAAGCAAAGAATACACTTATTTATCGACAACAACATCAGGAGTAAAATTCCTTACCGAGTGAATTAATGCAATTTTTTTCACAGATGAAATAAAAACACCACCTTGTTGCAATCAAGTTAAAATTTAAAGTTATTAAAACAAACTCTTTTATCACAATATGTTATAACCAAATCGGTTTGTGATACACGCCACACTATCTATAGAATGAGCATCATTGGGTAACTAAATGTAAACCTTGTTAGAGGTTGCCTGCAAACTATTACTGGAGTGAACACCGATTCCCCCGTAAAGTAACTTTAGAAAAATAAAATTTTTGGAATTTCAACAATGTGGCAAGCAATTAAAAGTATCCCTTTTTGGCAGAAAGTATTAGCTGCCTTTATCTTAGGCGCCGGCGTTGGCGTCATTTTTGGTGAATCTGCAACGGTACTTAAACCGCTGGGCGATCTGTTCATTAGTGCGATTAAGATGTTAGTCGCACCGTTAATATTCTGCGCCATCGTTGTCAGTATCACTTCGCTAGGCTCCCAAGTCAGTTTAAAAAGACTCAGCTTTAAAACCTTAGCCATGTTCATGTTTACTGGCACAATCGCTTCACTGATAGGCTTAACTGTCGGCTCAGTTATCGATATGGGCGGTTCCATGGAGCTGGTAGCGACCGAAGTTCGTGAGCGAAATGTACCTGGATTTGCTCAAGTCGTTTTAGATATGATCCCTGTCAACCCGTTTGCCTCGCTGGCTGAGGGCAAGGTACTGCAGATCATCATATTTGCAGCTTTGATTGGCATTGCGATTAATAAAGTAGGTGAAAAAGCTGAACCATTAAAACGCACTATCGAAGCGGGTGCAGAAGTCATGTTCCAGTTAACCCGTATGGTGTTACAACTTACCCCAATTGGTGTATTTGGTTTAATGGCTTGGGTTGTTGGCGAATACGGTTTATCTACTCTGCTGCCATTAGGTAAGTTTATCGGTGCTATCTACTTAGCCGCATTGATCCATATTATCTTTGTCTACGGTGGTTTAATTAAGTTTGCCGCCAAGTTAAGCCCGATGCAGTTTTTCCGTAAAGCGATACCTGCGCAAATCGTTGCATTTACCACAGCATCAAGTTTTGGCACTTTACCTGCCAGCACGCGCTGCACGGAATCTATGGGCGTTTCTAAGCGCTATGGCTCTTTTGTGCTGCCCTTAGGTGCCACTATGAACATGGATGGCTGTGGGGGAATTTACCCTGCTATTGCCGCTATTTTTATCGCCCAGATTTATGGCATTTCATTAGATATGACTGACTATATGCTTATCGCTGTAACCGCAACGGTCGCGTCTGTCGGCACCGCTGGTGTACCCGGCAGCGCAATGGTTATGCTAACAGTAACGTTAGGCGTTGTCGGTTTGCCACTTGAAGGTATCGCTTTTATTGCTGCAGTCGACCGTATTATCGATATGATCCGCACAGCAACGAACGTCACTGGCGACATGATGACCGCCGTTGTGATTGGTAAATCAGAGGGCCAGCTTGATGAAATGCAGTTCTACGCCCAAGAGAATGCCCCTGTAGAGCAAGCTAGTAACTAGTACTCACTTGTCATTCAATAAAAAGGCCGCAATCGCGGCCTTTTTACTTTATACTTTTCAATATTCTACTAAGAATACAGACTATTTTGGAGCGCTTAGATATGACAAAACTCTTCATTCTTCCGATACTGCTTTCGCTGGCATGGGCACTTTTTCTTAACTATAACGGCGTACCATTAAAGCAAGGAAAGACGGGGTTTCTCTATATCATCGGCATCAGCCTGACCATCATTTTTGCACTGGTATTTTTACTCTGGCTCACTGCGGGTCAAAACCTCAAGTATTAACCCTCTATAACAAGGTTAATATTGATCAGTACAAGAAAGCATTCGACTCTAGTGTTGTTGGCTCATTCAACACGAAAGGAAGATGAAATATAGGCATAGTTCTATAAAACCGTTGGCGTACACAACCATCGGAACTTAAAACTCAGTGAAAAAATATTAGTGCCTAAAAGCGAACCACTGCACGTTAGTGACTGAAAAATAAGGCATAAAAAAGTCCTACTAAAGAGCAGGACTTTTCGGTTATGTGCTACAAGGCTGTCAGTTCTAAGAACGAGTTAATAATGGGTCAACCCAAAACCCGTTAACCCAAACTAATGCTCAAGCTAGTACCCAAACAAGTGCTTAAAGCTCAGGCTAGTACTAAAAATAGGTCTTAAACTAGCACTCATAAAATAGTAGTCAAAGCTTGTTAGCCAAGAACCGCCAGTAATACCCCCGCCGCTACCGCACTGCCTAATACACCAGCAACATTCGGCCCCATGGCATGCATCAACAAGAAGTTTTGGTTATTCGACTCTAGGCCAACCTTGTTAACCACTCGCGCAGCCATCGGTACAGCCGAGACTCCGGCAGCGCCCAGTAATGGATTAATTTTACCACCAGAGAGTTTGCTCATCAGTTTTGCCATAAGTACCCCCGTAGCAGTACCAATAGCAAATGCTACTGCACCAAGTACTAAAATACCTAAAGTTTCCATCTGTAAGAACTGCTCTGCTGACAGCTTAGAACCAACTGCAAGACCTAAGAATATGGTCACAATATTAATCAGTTCATTTTGCGCAGTGTTTGATAACCGATCGACAACACCTGATTCACGCATCAAATTACCAAGACAGAACATGCCAACCAATGGGGTTGCTGCAGGCAAGGCTAAGATGGTAAGCCCGAGCACCATCAGCGGAAAGATGATCTTCTCTTTCTTGCTCACTTCACGCAGCTGCTCCATCTTAATTTGACGCTCAGATTCAGTTGTAAGCAAACGCATAATAGGCGGTTGAATTAATGGTACCAGTGCCATATATGAGTATGCGGCAACGGCAATAGCACCAAGCAGATCCGGCGCAAGTTTAGAGGCTAAGAAAATAGCCGTTGGCCCATCTGCCCCACCAATAATGGCAATGGCTGCCGCGTCAGTCATCGAGAACTCAAACCCTGGGATCAAGTTCAGCCCGATAGCCCCTAAAAGGGTCGCAAAAATACCAAACTGAGCCGCTGCGCCAAGTAACAGCATTTTAGGGTTAGCGATAAGTGCACCAAAATCCGTTAACGCCCCGACTCCCATAAAGATAAGCAGAGGGAAGATCCCTGTTTCAATGCCTACGTGATAAGCGAAATAGAGTAGTCCTCCTTCATCGGTAAACCCACCGTTGGGAATATTGGCCAGTATTGCGCCAAATCCAATCGGTAGCAGTAGCAAAGGCTCAAACTTCTTTGCAATTGCTAAATATAACAATAGGCAGCCAACACCCATCATCAACAATTGGCCTAAGGTAAAATTAGCAATACCAGACTCAAACCAAAACGCGATTAATCCTTCCATGATGACCCCTACGCCAATGCTAACAGTTGACTACCAACTGTGACTGCGTCACCTTCTTTAACCCAAACCTTTGAGATCACCCCATCAGCTTCGGCGCGCACTTCCGTTTCCATCTTCATAGCTTCAAGAATAATCACCACATCGCCCTCTTTGACACTATCACCTGGCGATACATGTACCTTAAAAATATTGCCTGAAAGCGGAGCATTCTGCTCATGCTTAACTGCAGCCATATCAACAATCGCTGGTGCATGGGCAGCCCCATGGTTTGGCGCTGCAAACGGCACAACGTTTTCTGCCGGGGTTATTTGGCTAATGTCGCCACCTTCTGCAACTTCAACAACAAAGCTTTGCCCCTGTACGGTCACCGTATAGGTTTCAGGTCCTTGCTTATTGGCAGCAGCAAGCTCCGCCTTTTTAGCCTCTTCAAGCGCTTTAGCAGCCACGTCAGGTTTAGGTTCAAACGCATCGGGGTTATTGCGATTACTTAAAAACTTAAGGCCTATTTGTGGGAATAAAGCATAAGTAAGTACGTCATCATCAAGCTCTTTAGCAAGCGATATACCATCGGCAGCCGCTTTGTCTTTAAGCTCTATGCGTAATTTATCTAATTCAGACTCAAGTAGGTCTGCTGGTCGACAGGTAATAGCCTCTTTGCCAGCCAATACTCGTCGTTGCAGCTCAGCGTTAACCGGAGCTGGCGTCGCGCCATACTCACCTTTCAACACCCCTTCAGTTTCTTTAGTCATCGACTTATAACGCTCGCCTGTAAGCACGTTAATTACTGACTGTGTACCCACAATTTGTGACGTCGGCGTGACCAAGGGTAAAAAGCCTAAATCTTCACGAACGCGAGGGATCTCTTCTAGAACCAGATCTAACTTATCGCCAGCACCTTGCTCTTTTAGCTGGCTTTCCATATTCGTTAACATGCCACCAGGAACTTGTGCCCGTAAAATTCGTGAGTCGATCCCCTTTAATTCACCTTCAAATGCGGCATACTTTTTACGCACAACTCTAAAGTACGCAGCAATCTCTTCCAGCAAGGCCATGTCATAACCTGTCGCTCTATCTGTTCCTTCAACCATCGCCACTAAGGTTTCTGTTGCGCTATGACCATAGGTTTGGCTCATAGAAGAGATAGCAGTATCGAGCACATCAATACCCGCTTCGATAGCTTTTTGATACGTAGCAGTACTTAGACCTGTGGTTGCATGACAATGCAAAGAGACAATGAGATCGGTCTGCGATTTGATTTGGCTAATCATATCGAAGGCTTCAAAAGGCTTTAATAAACCTGCCATATCTTTAATACAGAGCGAATGACACCCCATATCTTCTATGCGCTTAGCCATATCGACCCAGGTAGTTAAGTTGTGTACCGGGCTTGTGGTATAAGATAGGGTTCCTTGGGCGTGGCCACCGACTTCAACAACAGACTTAACCGCCGTCTCAAGATTACGCACATCATTCATCGCATCGAATACGCGGAAAACATCAACACCATTGGTATAAGCTCTTTCAACAAAGCGATTCACCAAATCATCGGCATAATGACGGTAACCCAGCAGATTCTGTCCTCGTAGTAACATCTGTTGAGGGGTGTTAGGCATTACCTTTTTCAGTTCACGGATCCGCTCCCACGGATCTTCTCCAAGATAACGAATACAGGAGTCAAATGTAGCGCCGCCCCATGATTCTAATGACCAAAAGCCGACTTTATCGAGTAAAGGCGCGATGGGTAACATATCTTCGGTACGCAAACGAGTAGCGAGAATAGATTGGTGTGCGTCTCTTAGGACCACATCAGTTAAAGCCAATGGCTTGCTCATACGAATACTCCCTACTTTTATTATACTTTCTTACGATGCTGATGAATGGCTGCAGTGATCACCGCAGCCATTAAAGGACTTACAGCAGCTTGATCCGATTGTTGTTGAGTCGAAGGGCCTTGACTCATATTTTGTTGTGGCAAAGGGCCAAATTTTCGAGCAACCAAATTCATCGCTAAAATGAGCATACTCAAAAAAACAAATACCAGTGTCATGCCTAGAACCATGATCCCCAGTGCGTCATATAACTGTTCAGATATTGAAGCCATCTCTTCCTCTTGTAGACACTTTATTGTGAACAAACGTGGCGATCAGCCAATAGAAATTCACTTAACATTCACATGTTATGCAATTCATTCCATTCATTTCAGATACCGCTTAGCAGTCAAATGGCAACCTCAGACAAAAACAATAACCAATATATAACAAGATTGCGACCCCTTTGTAAATTGGTCATACCATAAAAATCATCACAAACTCATAGCTACTAACAAATCATCACTATTAAAGCCGATAAATTGAATATTCATCAATATACAAGCTTTTACGGCCATTTCTTTATAATTTAATAGTGCATTTACTGGAAAATGAATTCAGAAAATAGAACAGAGAGGAGCGATAAAAGCCAAATTGCAATTTTATGCAATTTAGCTTTTAGGCTTTATCGCTGAGTGGAGTCGCATAGTTAATGGCAATTTACGGAAAATTTAGATGTTTAGCGATTGAGTTTTTGACGATTGCATTGATAGCGATAGATATTATAAATCTGCTTGGTAAATATCATTAATCGGGGTTTTATAGCTATTACATTAAGTTGATTAGCGATGATAAAGGGAGGCTATTGTCGTGGTATCGCCAATGATCCTCAGCAGTATAAAGCGGTGAACATTCAACGGCGTTTAGCGCATCAGAGACTGGTCATTAATCGCTCACTGGTTCGAGTTTGGTGGCATAGCATTTTCGGTAACAGCACCTGCGCTACTTAGCCTACTGAATCATTTCAGTAGTGTATTAATGAAATTCGCTGCATCAGATCCCCATGGCCAGAGGAAATGTCTATGTAATCGGGATACAAGACCTTATACCAATCAGTATAAGAAGTTGATCTACTCAGAACGTTTTTTGGCAAACTGATTCAAGGCGAATAACTGAAAGAATGGTTGCTCCTTGTGAAGTTGTTCAACGCAGTAGTAGGCAGCCAAAAACGCGCCAGAATGGCGAGTTTTGGCGGCTCTGATCCTGTGACTCTTATGGAACAAGAGGGAGCTTAACCTAGTTCAACTATGCTCTTCACTCGTTGCAAACCACATGATCTTGTATGTTCCCGACATACATAAGACATTTCCTCCATCCCTGGAGGTCAGATGTGGTGAATGTCATTAATGCACGACTATATGGATATAGGAGGTAGAGTAACGCAGGAGCAGTTACCGAGGAGTATTTAATGAGCTTGTCTCAGTGCCGCTAAACTCTCGCTGAGCGACCAAATCTTTATACTGATTGGTATTATGCTCACGACGTATCGAGCATAATCGAACTAGGTTTATGCTTGTTAGCGCTGCATATGAAGCGTTAAAGCTCATTTTTTAAGGCGGGTTTGGACTTCCTACTTCAGCATTAAATAACTTCGTAAGGAATCCCACTTCATCATCTATTCTCATTGAATTAGTTTGTAAAAACTGGATGAGTAATATGATTGCTATTGTCTCCCTTGGAATAAAGCTTAGGTATGTTCAACAAGCACGATACCAATTCGCTATAAATTGATGCTGAATGCTGAATGCTGAATGCTGAATGCTGAATGCTGAAAAGGGTAAATTACAGACACAAAAAAACCGCACTTAGTGCGGTTTTTTTGTTTTTAATGAATGGCGGAGAAGGAGGGATTCGAACCCTCGATGGGAGTTAAAGCCCATACTCCCTTAGCAGGGGAGCGCCTTCGGCCACTCGGCCACCTCTCCGCAAAACATGGTGCGCGTGGGAGGATTCGAACCTCCGACCGCCTGGTTCGTAGCCAGGTACTCTATCCAGCTGAGCTACACGCGCAAAATCGGTACGACTTGTATCTAATTTGTTTTATATGGTGCGGATGGGAGGATTCGAACCTCCGACCGCCTGGTTCGTAGCCAGGTACTCTATCCAGCTGAGCTACATCCG
>NZ_JBRIMB010000044.1:0-39896 GCF_052977265.1 Shewanella sp. 0m-8
GCATTGGTAACGCGTGAAACTAATGTTGGTGAAATCTCTGCACCGTACCATTCATCAAAAGCTTGGACGATATCTCGAGTGCTCATTCCTTGAGAGTAGAGCCACAGGATTTTGTCATCCATAGAGGTAAATCTAGATTGGTGTTTTTTGACTAATTGTGGCTCAAAGCTACCTTCACGGTCACGTGGGGTATTAAGCTCGAACTGACCGTCTTCGGTCTGGATCCGTTTGCTCGTTTTACCGTTACGGCTATTAGATGAGGTTGATAGGTGGTGTTTCTCATAACCAAGATGCTCATCCATCTCAGCATTAAGGGCAGCCTCAACAGTGATCTTTTTGAGCATCTGACTAAATTGATTTAAGTCTTCAGGTGTTTTAATACTTTTAGCTGCTTCTTTAGCAAAAGCTTCAATATCTTTTATGTTCATGATTATACGCCTATCCTTGACTCTTTTTAGAGTACAGTTTGATAAGCAGTTACACAAAGTTAGTTACAGTCTCTCGCTGAGCCCAATAAAGTTTGGGTGACCGATTTCACCTATATTCGAACTCATGAAGGCTGGCTATATCTCACCGTTGTTATCGATCTATTCTCTCGACAAGTTGTCGGTTGGACAATGAAAAGCACAGCTAGAGCTGACCTAGTTATTGATGCACTACTGATGGCGGTATGGAGACGTACCCCAACAGAAAAGGTGCTTATCCATTCCGATCAAGGCGTGCAGTATACTTGTATCCGTCCGGTGAACTGCACCTAGTTTAGTTTTACATTCCAGGGTAACAGGTGCTCAACTTCTTCAGGCTTGAGTGACAACTGCTCAAGACAGTGCATCAGATAGTCGAAAGGTGTAAGTCCATTGGACTTCGCACTTTCTATCATGCTGTACAGCATAGCACTGGCGCGTGCGCCATTGGCTGTATTGGCAAATAACCAGTTCTTGCGTCCTATTACGAACGGCTTGATAGCTCGTTCAGCACGATTATTGTCTATTTTGAGCCGCCCATCCTCAAGGTAGCGTGTCAGATTTGGCCATTGATTTAGGCTATAGAATATTGCTTTGCCCAAGCTGCTTTTTGGGGGCACATGTAATTGCGATTTTTCCAACCAACGGTGCAACTCATCCAATAACGGTTGGCTATGAAGTTGCCGTTGCTGTCGTCGTATTTCATGACTGCTGTCTTTGTTCAGAATTTCGACTCGATAAAGCTTCTGGATTTGATTTAGGGCCCAATTAGCCTTACCTGTTTTGCCTTTTGGCTGGGCAATTTCAGCCTCTTTAAATTTGCGACGGGCATGTGCCCAGCAGCCTGCAAGCACGGCTTGGGTTTTACCGTAACCCGCATAGCCGTCGACTTGCAGATAGCCATCAAACCCATCAAGGAAATCGACTGCGCATTGTCCGGCTCGGCTGGCCTGGTAGTCGTACAAAACGATATTAGGCATGGCGTGGTTATTCGGACCGTCAGTGCCTGTGACATACAGCCACATATAGCAGGTCGCTTTCTCTTCTTTGAGCACGTTGAGCGTGGTTTCATCTGCTTGGATGACCGCTTGTTGCAGCAAAACTTCACGTAATTTATCAACGAGTGGTTGTAACAGTTCACTGCATCTCATCATCCAGTCAGCCATGGTTTTACGGCTAAGCTCTATACCATATTGTTTGAACATGCTCTCCTGGCGATATAGAGGCAAGCCATATTGGTACTTACTAGTGATAATTTGGCTGAGCAGTGACGCGGTGGCAATACCTTTAGGGATAGGACTTGCTGGCACGGGGGCGATTTTGATTTTCACCTCCGTATTTTGTTTGTCACAAGCGCGACAACTGTATTTAAGTCGCACATGCTCAATGACTTTGACCTGAGCGGGAACAAACTCAAGCTTCTCGCTTTTCTCTTCACCCATTTGATGCAAATCACCACCACAGCAGTCGCATATTTTGTCTGCGGCGCTAATGTCATGCGTCATCACTTCCCGAGGTAAATCAACAGGCAGTGGTTTGCGCACCGGCTTTTTACGCGGAGGTTTACTGACTTCAACTATTTCGTCAGGTTCAAGGGTCTCTGCTTCAACTTCAACCTCATTAAACAACTCGCCTTGACCGGAATGGCCCTCGGCACTTTTACCGAATTGCTTTTGTTGAGCTAGGCGAAATTGTTCTTCTAGATGTAGCAGCTTATTCTGCTGTTGCAGAATAATTTCCTTGAGTAACGCCGGATCATCCGGGAGATTTTTATGGCTAAATTTCATTCGGTTATTATCGGTGATATCATCACTAACCGCTTGTGTTTATTTAGATTAATTGGTGATCAATAAATTCTGTTTATGATCATTGGTTATAAGTCATGGTAGTGGTAACAAAGTGTCGGATGAGCATGCGGTTGGGTTAGGGGTAAACCAGCGATTAACCAGTCGAGTTGCTGAGGTGAAATACGCAAACTCAACTGTTCATCTTCGATCCCTGGCCATTTAAAAGTATTTTGCTCAAGCCGTTTGTAATGCAGCCAGAATCCATTACTGACCCACTGTAAAATCTTCAATTTATTACGCTGACGATTACAGAAGACAAACAGGTGTTCGTTACAGGGCTCTTGCAGAAGTTCGTAAGCCGGTGTGCTTTGGCGGACGTTTACACTTAAAAAGGCAGGGTTAAAATCACGACGTCCATATGAAACACGCCATACTGCAGCTGTGCTGCATATAGCAGCCCATGAGAACCCGCTATATGTGTCGCAAATGCTAGGGCATAGCGATACAAGGCTGCTGTTTGATGTGTATGCGCCTTATGTGGCTAATGCTTCCAGAACGGACGGAGTTGCTTTTGATTCGTTGATGAGGGACGGAGGACTTAGCTGAGGAACCGATGCTGATTATACAAAATGAGAGTTACCTTTATTTAATTAAAGGTTAGACACCTTTTATCAAAACGGGTAACTCTCAACTTGATCAAGTTGATATGTCAGACCTAACCTAAGCTATACTAATCTGAACCAAATAAATCACGAGTATACACTTTATCAGCAACATCAATAAGTTCGTCAACCATACGGTTAGAAACTATCACGTCACAACTTTCTTTAAATACTTCAAGTGATTTAATTACTTTAGAGTGGAAAAATTCTTCATCTTGTAAAACTGGTTCATAAACAACGACGTCGATGCCTTTAGCTTTCAAGCGTTTCATGATGCCTTGAATACTTGAAGCTCTAAAGTTATCTGAACCAGACTTCATGATTAGACGATATATGCCTACAACTCTAGGGTTACGCCTTAAAATTGATTCAGCAATAAAATCTTTTCTAGTCGTATTTGATTCAACAATCGCACTTATGATGTTGTTAGGCACATCAGCATAATTGGCGCGTAATTGTTTAGTGTCCTTAGGTAAACAATAACCACCGTAGCCAAATGAAGGGTTATTATAATGACTGCCTATTCGTGGGTCTAAACCTACCCCTTCAATGATTTGACGCGCATCTAAACCATGCGATTCGGCATAAGAATCAAGCTCATTAAAGTAGGCTACTCTTAAGGCAAGGTAAGTATTAGAGAATAATTTAACCGCTTCAGCTTCAGTAGAGTCAGTGAACAACACCTCAATGTCATTTTTTTCTGCACCTTCAACTAACAGGTTAGCGAATATCTCTGCTCGTTCTGAACGCTCACCGACTATAATGCGAGACGGATGCAAATTATCATATAGTGCACGACCTTCTCGTAAAAACTCTGGGGAGAAAAATATATTTTCACACCCTAGCTCCTTCTTTATACGAGTAGTATAACCTACAGGAACAGTAGACTTAATAACCATAGTGGCACTAGGGTTAATAACCATAACATCTCTAATTACCGCTTCTACAGATGAGGTGTTAAATTTATTTGTTTCAACATCATAATCTGTTGGCGTTGCGATAATTACATATTGAGCATTCTTATATGCTGATTCTTGATCAAGCGTAGCCTTAAAGTTAAGTGCTTTATTAGCTAAAAAACCCTCAATTTCTACATCAACAATCGGTGATATGTTAGAATTAAGCATGTCAACTTTTTCAGCTATTATATCAACGGCTACTACTTCATGGTTTTGAGCCAGAAGCATTGAATTTGATAAGCCTACGTAACCAGTACCGGCAACCGCAATTTTCATTTAAGTAGTTACCTTATATTATTTTTGAGCTTTCGTTAAAACAGCTTTAATTACTTGAGTAGTCTTTTTTATCTCATCGCCTGTTAGTGTCGGGTGTACAAGAAACATTAAACTAGTTTCTCCTAATTCCACCGCATTAGGCAAACGATTGCTTGGTCGCCAAGGTGTATTATCAAAAGCTTTCTCTAAATAAACCTCTGAGCAACTACCTTGATAAGCTGGAACACCTAGTGCATTTATTTCTTCAACAATTCTATCACGACTCCACCCATCAGCTAAATGTTCAGGCTTTATGAATAAATAATGTTTATATTCTGCGTGATCAATATATTCAGGTACATTGACTATCCTAACTAGACCTAAATCACAAATAGCTTCATCTATTGCCATTCCATTTGCCTGACGCTTTGCAGTCCAGTCTGTCATTCGAGTTAATTGAATTCGACCAAGAACGCCTTGAATTTCAGTCATACGCCAGTTAGTGCCGATACTTTCATGCAACCACCGAAAACCTGCTGGGTGTTCGCGATTATATATAGCATCAAAACTTTTACCATGGTCTTTATATGACCACATGAATGACCATAAACTTTTATCGTTTGTGGTAACCATTCCGCCTTCACCACCTGTCGTCATTATTTTATCCTGACAGAAAGACCAAGCTCCAATATGACCGATGGTTCCAACACTGCGGCCTTTATACTTCGCACCATGTGCCTGCGCACAGTCCTCGATTACAAAGAAACCGTACTGTTCAGATAACGCCATAATTGCATCCATCTCTGCGGGCATCCCCGCAAGGTGCACTACAATAACAGCTCTAGTTTTTGGGGTTAGAACGGCTTTAATTGAATCCGCTGTGATAGCTTGGCTATTAAGGTCAACATCGGCAAAAACAGGAATAGCACCAGCAGTTACAATAGAAGAGACGGACGCTAAAAAGGTACGCGGGGTAGTAATCACTTCATCGTTAACTCCAATCCCAATTGCTTTCAATGCCACATCTAAAGCAAGCGTACCATTACCTAGTGCAATAGCGTAGTTACATCCAGTCCAATTTGCGAATTCTTTTTCAAATTCACGACATTCACTACCAGTCCAATAGTTTACTTTGTTAGAAAGAAGCACACGACTCACTGCATCTGACTCTTCTTGTGTAAACGAAGGCCATGGGGAAAAAGGAGTGTTAAGCATAGGAACCAACTCTAATTAATTTGAAGGATGAGGTAATGTCTTTATTACGGAGGCAGGGTTACCAAAAACCACACTATAGGGGGGGACACTTTTGACAACAACAGCCCCCATACCAATAAAAGCCCCCTCTCCGATTATTAATGGCTTAGTAGGCGTTCCCTGTTTTATCATTGCACCTGCTCCAATATAAGCATAATTCTCAACATGCACATTTCCATTACACATGACTCTAGGTCCAAAAGTAACGTAATCCCCAATTTTACAGTCATGTGCAACATAAGAGTAAATATTCATTTGGAAAGACTTACCAATTTCGACATTTGATGTGATCATTGTATTATCACAAATTAAAGCCCCATTACCGATTTTTACATCATCCATCTGAATATGACTCTCGGCAGTCAATGCGATAATGTTAATTTTCGACATTCTAAGTTTATCAGTTAAGATCTGCCTAACTTTAGAATCTGCAATAGCAATGATTGCTGCGATGTTTTTATGAGATGTAAAATCTTCATAACTGATTACTGGTACCCCTGAAAGCTCACTTAAACTTGGACTATCATCAATAAAAACAATTCTAGTTCTAACTGCACTTTGCTCAAGTATATTTCGAAGAAGTGGCAAGACTTCTTTACCAAATCCACTGGCACCATAAATACCAATTAATTCATATTTATTTAAAGTCTCTTTCATAACCTTACCATTCAATGATTGCAGCAGAAGCTGAATACCCGACACCAAAACCGCAAATCAAAACCCTGTCACCAGCTTTTAATTTTCCTTGCTCTAAAATGTCTTTTAATAAAATTGGCACGGTTGATGAAACAGTATTACCTATAAACTCATAATTACGATGCAGTTTTTCAGTAGGGATATTACATACTATTTGCAGTTGGTTAAGCATAAACTTGTTTGGCTGATGTAAAACAAAATGATCTATATCATCAAATTTCAGTTCTGATTTCACAAGTGTTTTTTTAATCAAATCTTTAACGGCTTTTAACGTAAATGTGAAAACATCACCACCATCCATATACAAATTAGAATAATTACGCTGGTTACCACTTTTATCTGTATACAGTTCAACTGATTGATTTGTAATGGAGTGACGAGAACCACCATGGGGAACAATCAGTTTGTCAGCACCTTTCCCATCAGTACTATATGTAAATGAATGCATATTTGACGTAGATTTAGACTTAGACACAACTACGGCAGCTGCAGCGTCCCCAAATAAAGTTCTCACACTCTTATCAGCTGAATTTATATACTTACTATAGGTTTCTGCAGTAAGTAAAAGTACATTAGAAGCTTGTTCTGAAAAAATCAAAGAATGTGCTACACCTAACGAATAAACAAAACCAGAGCACCCTTGATTAATATCAATTGCACCACAGTCATTATTAATCCCTAATCTTTCTTGAAGTAAACATGCTGAGGTAGGTAACTTATAATCGGGGCTTTGTGTACATAAAATAATATAGTCGATTTTAGCTCGCATATCTGGTGAGTTTTCGAATAATAAACTTGCAGCCTCATATGCTAAATCTGTTGCTGTTTCGGAATCCCCAGCAATTCTTCTCTCTTGGATTCCAGTTTTTTTAAAAATTTTATCTACTGACCAATCGGGATATTCCTCAGACAGCTGCTTGTTTGTAAGGATATTACCAGGTAAGTAATACTCTATATGCGTTATTTGGGTATTCATTTATTTTACCGTCGAAAAACCACCGTCGACAACTAGATTGCTACCAGTTATCCACTTGGATGATTCGCTTAAAAGAAATGTGGCAGCTTCGGAAACATCACTAACTTCTCCAAAGCCAAGTAAATGTGATTTTTCAATCATTTGGACTGTGTTGCTATCCAATGTGGAAAACAATTTGTCAGTCATCTCTGTTTTCACTATACCGGCTGAAATCGAGTTTACTCTAATATTATCCTTCGACAATTCAGCAGCAAGAGTTCGAGTAAGAGACAAAATTGCACCTTTGGAGCTAGCGTAAGCACTTAATGCAGGCTGACCAACGATTGCGGACGCAGATGACATAAGTACTAGTGAACAACCTGAATTATGGTTTTTCTTCTTTCTCAACTCTTTAGCGACTTCCATTGCCGAGAAAACGTTAACTTTATATAGTTCAGCAACAGCATCCGCTTCTGTGGCTTTAATAGGCAAAGCAAAATGACTACCTGCACAATGAAAAAAACCATCGACGGCACCAATCTCACAAAATATTTCCTTCAACCTCAAACTGATGTTTTCTAAGGAAAAATCAAGAATGAAAGATAAGTGTGTACGCCCCTGTAAAAGACTTAAAGTATCCATCAGCTTGGAATGAGATCTACCTAATAACACAACATTTGCACCAAGAGATGCAAGATGTAGTGCTGTATTCTTACCTATACCGGAGGTGGCGCCAGTTACAACTATCGTTTTACCCTCAACATTCATTTTTTCAACTCAGTAATCATTAATAACAGTGTTGATACAGAATCTGCTTGTCCAGTTTTTTCAGCATCCAAGATCAAGCCAAAAGCACTGTTTATAGCTGCGATAAAGCTAATTACATTAAGCGAATCCCAGTTATCTTCATCAAGCATTGTTTCAGCTGTAATCGTATCCTCTTCCAATATGTCAGCAATGATTTTTAATATTTGATTTTCCATACTATATTTCCTTTCTACTTTAAAATTATTTAACGTTAGTCGATTTTTTAGAACCGCAAAACTTAGTCGTGGTCAACTCTCCTTCAGCGGAGATACCATCTTTTACAAACACCTTTTTAACAGTTAATATCAATATCTTAACATCCAACCAAAAAGATTGGTTTTCTACATACCACACATCGTACTCAAACTTTTGTTCCCAGCTAATTGCGTTGCGGCCATTTACCTGTGCCCAGCCTGTGATCCCTGGGCGTACATTGTGACGTTTGCTTTGCTCTTTCGAATACAAAGGTAAATATTCGACCAGTAATGGTCGAGGGCCAACAAGACTCATGTCGCCTTTTAATACGCTAATTAAACCTGGTAACTCATCTAAACTGGTAGCACGTAACTTAAGGCCAAATGGAGTTAAACGTTGATTATCAGGTAAAATATTACCTTTGATATCGATCGCGTCACACATTGAACGAAACTTCTTCATTTCAAATATTTTCCCATGTAAACCCGGTCTTTTTTGATTGAAAATTATTGGGTTACCTAGGTGCCTACTCACTTTTAATGCAACGAAAAAGTAAATAGGTGACAAAATTATTAAAGCGATTAAAGAAATAGCAATATCAAAAAGTCGCTTTATCACTGACCGCCTCCAACAATGTATTTTCTATACGCTCAGCCATCATATCTCTTGAGAATTTATTATAAGCTAGAAACTTACATTGTTTAGTAGCCTTATTGTAATAAATATGGTTATTTAAAAATGAAGTTAAAGCTCTAGCTGAATTGTCGTAGTCAATAGCGTCTAATACTAAACCACACTCATATTCTTCTATAAAATCTTTTTGCCAGCCTCCGTAGTTAATAGCTATAGGCGTTCCGGAAGCTAAAGCGTCAAAAAGCTTATTAGCTGAATTATGCCACATTTGAGGAACCGGACCAAATAGCGATATAGACATATCTGCAGCCGACAATAGCTTCACGATTTCTGTTTTTGCAACAGGAGGGAGTACATATAAATTATTATTTAATACTTTTAGCTTTATAGCTTTATCGATGACATTCTGCTTTTCCATTCCATCACCGATTGCCACAAAACAAATATCACTATCAATTTTCAACATGCTACTAGCTAACTCAGAGAGATATTCAACATTGTTAATCAGACCGAAAGTTCCTGTATAAACAACCAATTTACGACCTTTTAAAAAGTCTAAATTTGTTTCTTTATATTTAACACCAACAGAAACATCCACATCAAACAATTTGGTATCACAGCTATTTGTTGCAAGTGTCACTTTATCTGGTGAAATTCCATGACGAATAATACCATCACACATACCTGGTGACAGACCAATTAAGCGGGTGGAGTTTTTATAAGTGTATTTTTCCAGCCATTCTGCCAACTTAATAACTAGTGGACTTTTAATTACACCTACAGCCACAGGTAATTCTGGCCATAAATCTCTAATTTCGAAAACCAGAGGAATCTTGTTTACTTTTGAATAAATCAGACCTGGAATTGCAATCGTCAAAGGAGTACTTGTTGCAAAAACCACATCGCTTTCAATTTTCAAAGATTTTAAAGTAGAAAGCCATGAAAACTTGATAAATTTTAATATTCGCTTAATGAATGAGTCATTATTTGAATAAGGTAAATGAAGTACATATAACCTGATGCCATCAATATATATTTCGTTCCAACCATCCCTAAAAGAGTAACTATTCGATAGGTACGCAGAACTAGTAACAAATGTCACCTCATGACCTTTTGCAACTAAACGCTTTGCCATTTCATAAGAACGGGTTCCTGCATTTGATTTCGGTGTGGCAAAGTATTGGTGTAGATAAAGTATCTTCATAAAGTATGCTTCTAACCTTTTAAAGAATCAATTTTATACATAATAAAGCCCGAGACAAACGATTTAAACCCTAATAATATACTAGGTTCTAAAATCAATTTTTTCCTTAAAAATAGAAATGCAATTAACATAGGAATCCCCATAAAAACCCCGTACACCTTCCTTATAGTAACACCTCTAGCATAGATAGTCTCTAAGCTGGGATGTCCTCCAGATGACTCTAAAGGATGCGATGCGATTACTTTACTATGATAACTTATCTTTTGGTTGTCCTTTAAAAATTCTGATAAAAATACGGCTTCATCCCCAATGGGAATACTTGAACCGGCTCCCATATATTCACAAAACCTCTTGTTTTTAACAAACCGATTTTTAACACTGATTTCAATTGTGCCTACAGAAAGAATGCTAAGTAAATTCCTATACGCCGTAGTTTTTGATAATTCTTTTTTCCTAGGGCGACCGAACTCATCATCAACCCTTAATGTAATAACTGGGGAAGCATCTGAATTATGTACTTCACGTAAAACATCCTGAAAACCATCAACGAGTTTAACGTCGTCATCGCAAAAATAACAAATATCAGCTTTACTCATATTTAATAGGTGATTTCGGCTTTTTGTAACGCCTTTATTATCTAGAAAATAACATGCTATATCAGGTCTATCCAAAAATGACGGTGTAATGCATCCCCCCCCATCTCTTTGATGGCCAATCAAATAACACACACCTTCAACAGGCTCTTTTATAACATCCTTAAGGTCGTAAATACGGTCCCCAAATGTAGAAATTAACACATCAATAGATTTATACTTTTTCAAAGCCAGACCTTTTTATCTTACTAATTATGTTTATTACACAAAAAACCAGCACACAAGAAGCTAACAAGCTTCATTTTCCACTGCCCGCTACCACTTTAACCTTACTGTATGATTGAAATCTAACTTCAATAAGCTTATGCGTAAATATTGAGACCGCTATAACCACTAACAGAATAACTAGCGCAAGCAAATTATTTGCAACATCATTACCTGTTGTAATCATTCGCTGCCCATTCACCATAGGAGCAAACGATCCATTCGTCACTTTTTGAAGTACCAGCATTAATGAAGTAACGATAAATAAAACTGCAGCATGTGTCATGTATATAGAATAAGAAAGCCTTCCTAACGATTGAATAACAACGTTTCTCAGCAAATTAGAGACCAATCCACTTTCAAATGAAAACAACAAAACAGTGCAGAAAAAGCAAAGAATGGCAACAAACTTCCTAAATTCAAATTCATTTTTCACAATAAAAACAATTAGAATTATCGAAACAATTTCCAAAAATGTACCGACAAATGCATTAATTTTGATGTGACTAATATTTCTATAGAGCATGTAAACAATACACCCGCCAAAAAAACTAGAAATACCACTAACAACTTCTTTTACTAAGACATCTGATTTTGTTAACATTAAAAAAAATGCAACAAATGATAACGCGGCCCAGATAAGCTGCTTATATTTACCGGTAAAAACAATGGTTAATAACAATATGAGATACATGTAGAATTCAATACTAATACTCCAAGAAGGGTAGTTAAAGGACAAAGCACTGGTATAAGGAGACCATGCTTGAATTAATAGCATGTTGGGAATAATTTCATATAAGCTTCTTTCACCAGTAAATGGTAAGTTGTTAAAAGTGATCCCACCATACTTAAATACTATAAACTTACCAAGCTCAAAGAAAACAAATACACCTAGCATGAAAATATGTAACGGAAACAACCGTAACACCCTAGACCGTATGAACATTTTTGAATCTATATAATCCCTACACCCATATCCATGAGCCAGTACAAATCCACTCAAAACAAAGAAAAACTCTACAAATATACCGCTTCCTCGAAAAAAACCCCACTCTGTAAATGAACTAATAATATGAATGTGAAAAAACACAACAAAAACCGCACATAAGCCTCGAAATCCATCAAGCGCTTCAAATCTCTTCTTCAATTAGTATACCCATATAGATGTAAATTCTAAACTCCGCACAATTTCTTATTATGTTGCATTTTTTGTAGCGGCAGTTCAACAGACACCAAAATACTTAAGTAGTAATATAATATTGCGAGGCTTCCATAAGCGTTGCCGGTGAAAAGTGCAACTATAAAAACTGTCACTAAAAAATGTGTAGCTTTCGGCCTCACAGCGATTCCAGATTGAAAGCACGAGTAAAATGCAACAAAAAATAAGAGAATACCATGAAATCCATTCTGAATAATGATAGATGAAATAAAATTATTAACTTCAGTCATAGTAGTTATATTTAATTCTTTGAAGTAATAAGCACTAACCCATTCATTTAAATTCCCATACCCCTCCCCATAAACAAATGACAAAAAACTGGAATTGGAATAGGTATCAGCTATATAATATACATACATAAACATCGAAGTAGCCCTGACTAATGCACTACTTATATTTCTATCTCCATCCAACAACATCTGAACAGACTGAACCTTTGATACCAACCAGAAATCCGTGTTAATTAAATAATTATTCCAAAAGAAAACCAGTGCTATAGAAAAACAAAATATAAAAACTACACCTTGAATCATTTTCCTATCAAACATAATGACACGTCTATATAGAAATAATATAGCTACCAATAAAAAACCAGATAAAGACCATGTAAGAAACAACCCGCAACCTAAAATCAATAAATTAAGTGAACTCTCACGTTTAAAGTCTACTACATGTAAAATTAAAGCTAAAAAAATTGCATACTGTGACGGTTCATCAAATAGAAATGTAAGCCTATTCATTACCAATACAAAATTAGTTCTTGCGTCTAACAATGGAAATAAATATGTATCAATCAAAGAAAAGGCAACTGATACATAGACAGAAACCACCGCAAACCTAATTAAAAAAGGTTTTAAACTATAGAGTTCATCTACTTTCGTCATGGATATAAGAAGTAATGTAATGACTGATATAGCAAGAGATGATAATTTATAACTATCACCAAGCAACGTAGCAATAAAAATAGATATAACTACAAGCAACAATATTACAATAGAAAATACAAGCTGTTTTTTATTGATTTTTTTCAATCCAAGCGACAAGCTTAACAAAGAAACTTCGCTATTCAAGCCGAACAACTTCAATACTTGGCTACAACTTGAAAGAATGAAAAATAATTTAAAAAAAGACTTAGTCAAGTTTACAACCTAATAATTAACAATAGAAATGAGCATTATTCAGCCACAAGCAGTACAAAGCTACAACAGATAGACTTTCACTTATATTTACAAAAAAGAACAACTGTTAAACCCAGTAAATACAGCATAAATAAAAAATCAACCGGAAATTTATAAAATACCTCCCCCTAGATAACAACAATGCAAAAATATTAGAATATTTATACATATCCAATTTCACTGCTAACACTCTTCGAATTCATCGCATAAGACAAATAGTAATTACAATAATTTCGACTTCATTTAACAGATAAACCCTAGCAGTGAAATTGAAATCTATACCGATGATTTATCATGTCCATCATGTGCAGAAAACATTCTGCAAACTCATGTTTTAACGTCAATTAAAATACAACTCATCCCTGCCAATAAAAACGAGTGGCTTTACCGCTTTAATTCGTAACTTTTACTAACGTAAAAAACAATTAAAAGCAATTACATATATCAACACTAAGACGTTTTAGCTAAAACCTACATTGTATTTGCATATCATTGTTCAAGAAATTGGTTAACACTTTTAAACTCAACACTAGCAGTATAACTATTCAAAGCTTTCGATATTTCAAGGTGGTCATGAAGTACAAGATTATAACTAACTCTATAAATGCCTAATTTTGATAATAACTTAGGAATAACTATTTTCAAACGTACAGCCCAAATGTACACATAGTAAATTAATACTTTTGGTATATTAAACCAAAGTTTTTGCTCACTAAACTTTAATGCGATATCTTTTGCTCTTCGGTAATTAAAAACAAAACTAGTAGCATAAAAATATGAATAGTTGAATTTACTAAGCAAAGACTCATCTTTCATAGATTTTATTGCTTTTATAGCACTTTCAGCCCAAATAGTTGGACCAGACCAGTACTTAGGGATTTGCTCTTCCCATTCTTCTTCACAATTTTTAGGCAGATGCTTAAATGACTTAATTTCTCCCTCGTGCATACGTCTCACGCCCATTCCTGCAGCACTGACAGTACAACTGCCAGCAATAAATAATGGGTAATCAATAGTTACAAATGATTTTGTAGCTATTGCGGCAGAGGCTGCATTAGCCATATCTGGACTTGGGCCAGGAAAAAATGTTCCACACTTATGCTGAACTGCATCCAGCACTTCTTTTTTTATCAAGCCATAATAGAGTCTGGGCAATTTACCTAAAGTGGTCCCCCCTCTAGATAACACGTATTCTAGTTCTTTAATGGGTTCGATATACTTTATTTTCCCTGTATAATTTTTGCGTAAGATTAGTTTGCTGTTATATAAATCAGAGTTGTATTTACCAATTAAATCTGGCCATGTGTATGTTCCATGCTGTGGAAGAACTGCATCCACATTTTTGGAGATCATCCACCTAGCTACTACTAGGGACTCTTCCAGAATACCATCATCATCACCAAGCATTGTTATTACTTTACCACTAGCTTTAGATAGACCAATATTGAAATTATCAGAGACAGAAAGCCACTCTTTCGCATGATAGTACTTCAACCTGTTATCTTTTAAAAATGGTTTAATTTTATTTTCTAACTTGTTAGAAGCACTATTGTCTTGGACTATTAATTCAAAATCCAAGCTAGACCAATTTAATATATAGCCGAGGATATTTAACAAATAACCCTCCCTATCTTTAGTTGGTATCAAAATACTTAATGTAGGCGTCATTACATTATACATCCTTCATGCCCAACTCTTGCTTTACATAATCAAGTGTTAACAACAGATTTTTTATTTCATCAACGTTTAATCTTTTAGTATTATGAGATGTGTAGTCATCTATATCATTTAACTCAACTTCACCATCTAAAATATACTTGTCATAATTTAAGTCTCTATTATCAGCAGGAACTCTATAGTAGAGCCCCATATCTTCAGCTTTTGCCATTTCTTCACGAGAAACAAGAGATTCAAAAAGCTTTTCTCCGTGACGTGTTCCTATAATTTTTGTATCCACATTTCTATCACATAACTGTATTATTGATGTTGCAAGATCGGCAATTGTACTTGCAGGTGCTTTTTGAACGAAAATATCACCCTGCTCCCCATTTTTGAAAGCGTGTAAAACTAAATCAACTGAGTCCTCTAAAGACATTAGAAAGCGTGTCATATTAGGATCGGTTATTGTAAGCGGTGTTCCTGACTTAATCTTTTCAAAAAATAATGGGATAACAGAACCTCGCGAAGCCATGACATTGCCATATCGAGTAGCACAAATGACAGTACCACCATCCGGGACTGTTCGAGATTTAGCTACCATAACTTTTTCTGCCATTGCTTTAGATATGCCCATCGCATTGATAGGATACACCGCTTTGTCAGTGCTTAGCACTACAACTCTTTCAACCTTATTCGCAATCGCGGCCCTTAACACATTTTCAGTGCCATTCACGTTGGTTTTGACAGCTTCCATAGGATAAAATTCGCAAGAAGGTACTTGTTTTAACGCCGCGGCATGGAATACATAATCTACACCAACCATTGCTTGAGAAATACTATCAAAACAGCGAACATCACCAATCACAAACTTTAATTTATCACTGGCTAATTTTATCCTCATATCTTCTTGTTTTTTTTCATCACGGCTGAAGACCACTATTTCTTTCACGTCCGTACTTAAAAACCTTTTCAAGACTGTATTACCAAAAGATCCTGTACCACCAGTTATCATTAACACTTTATTTTTAAACATTAAATTTTCTCTTTGATTTAACTAAGTCGACTTTTTAAAAACTTTGCAGGAATTCCACCAACAATACTATAAGGCTCAACATCTTTAGTCACCACAGCATTAGCTGCAACAATCGCACCTGTACCAATTGTCACTCCTAGCGTTATAGTGCAATTAGCTCCTATCCATACATCGTCTCCAATCTGAATCTTCTTCTCAACTAAAGGCTGAAGAATCATAGGCTTGCCAATCACCATTCCATGATTAAATGCCACTAAACAACAATTTGGGGCGATCATGACATCATTGCCTATATATATTCCTGCGGTAGCTCCATTCAAACAGCTATTGTTAGATATTGAAGAACCTTTGCCTATCTTAATATTACCAAGCAAAAGTACATTCCTAAAAATCTTACAATCACCAGCTATATCACACCCAAATAAATTAAAAATTTTGCATCGAATCATGCACGAAACTTTGTCATTAGGCAACAGCGTCGCAAACGCAATAAATGTTTCTCTAAAAAGTACGAAAGAAAAGTTTTTGATTCTTATTAACCATTTCAACAATAATAACATTCTGCCCCCTCTATAAATAAAACACTAACCACTAATAATTTGTTGTAAAAACAGATACAAACATATTAAGACTAGAATTAGTTTTGAAACAAATAAAAATGAATACAAAGAATATCTTTTAACCAAATCGATTCTAGATACGCGATACCAGCAAGCAATAGTTGAAAAAATAAAATAAAATGAATATATGTAACAAATAAGATCAATTCGGCCATACATAGATGCTATCGTCACAAGAGTTAAAGTAAAGATTGCAGTTATTATAGATAACTGCGCTTGGAATTTAAAATCCTGAGCGGCAGTCATAAAAACTACAGGTATATAGCCTATTGCTCCTATTGTAAATCCTGGCAGTAGGATTCCGCTATACTCATAAATCTGTTTTACAGATTCATGATTACCTAACCATAGCTCAATAAAAAACTCCCGGTACTCCCAAAGAACAAATACAGGTATAACTGTTACTAACATAATTGAAAGAGCAAAGCCTTTAACTAATTTGTTTGCTGCATTCTCTTTATCTTCTTCATTTCCAACATTTTCTGCCAGCATAGCAATAAACTTGGGTTGATAAAATTGTTTTACTGGCCCCGCTAAGACCAATATAGGAGTCATACTAAATGTAAATGAATAAAAGTAGGGTATTAACTCTTTTGCCGACATTATATGGCTTATAATTGATTTATCAAATTGCATTACTAGAGCACCAACAATACTAGCTACAATTAATGGCTTTCCTCGCTTAGCCAAATTTAAGCACGCAACTAAATCTAATCTAAAAATAAACTTCGCATCACTATGTTCAAGTAAAACATTTTTACATAAATATCTAGTTATTATAAGAAATACCAGGCTACATAAAAATTGTGCAATTATAAATGTGGAAACTGTAGCCGAAATATATTTCAGTGCAAATAAAGTAATAACAGCCCTAGATAAAACACTCGTTAACTGTAAAGTACTTGCAGTGATATAGGCTCGAGCACCTAAAAGTGCTGAAAAAGAAATATTTTGAAGAACTAACGACCAAAACAGTATGAGTGTGGCGAATAAAACATACCACGAGATAACAGATTCGCTCTCGAACAACCACCAAATAAATGCTACTATAACTAGAACAACATAGAACAAGGACATTACTAATTCTGAATTTAACAATGTCTTTAAAGGGTTAAATTGTAATGCCTTACATGCTGCAACATCTCGTCCAACAAGTGTAGCCATTCCAAAATCAATAGTAAGCAAAAGCCCCTGCAATGACAGAATTAATGCTACAAATCCAAACTGCTCTGTTCCTAAAATCTTATTAAAGATAGGAAGGAAATATATACCAGCTAATATCCCGCCAATTTTACCAATGAATAGCATGCCCAATTTAACAGCATTATTTAAAAGCACTTGTTTCATCTAGTTACACTATTCTCTAACTCAGAAATATTAACAGTAATTAGTTTTAAATATAATGCTATATCTATGATATCTTCAGATGATAACCACCATCCACAAGGCAATGCCAACAACTCATTTTGTATAGTAGCAACTTCAACACAAGGTCGTTGAATAGCATTATTAAAACATGAGTAAATATCATTTCTTTGGTGTAAAGATGAAACATGTATTTTCGCTGCTTTCATTTTCTCTATGACCAAATCCCTATTTGCAACTTTAACTAAAAAACACCAAAAAGCAGGTAATGAATTAGAAGCTGCCTCTAAAATAGTTATTTCGGAATCATTCCTAAAAATTTCTCTGTATGTCGCAGCGTGTTGCCTAGCAATCTTCAAATTATTGTTAACATTCTCTATCTGAGCAATACCAACTGATGCATTAAAGTTACTTAATGTAGCGCTTAAACCAATAACTTCTATATCAGAGTTAGAGTTAATTTCTCCGAATGAATTTCTAAAGTTTGTATGGTTTATACCGAACTTTCTGATTTTTTTTGCCTCGTTAGCTAGTTGTTCGGATTTTAAGCCTAATGCACCACCTTCCAAACAGTGCAACTGTCTATTAGGGTAAAAAGAAAATACTGCTACATCACCATACTTACCAACTTGTGAGTTATTCACTTCTGCCAATAATGCATTATTACAATCTTCAATAAGGAAAATGTTTCTTTCCTTACAGATTTTCGATATATCCTGCAGATCACATGGGTAACCAGCTAGATGGTAAATAATCGCAACTTTTGTTTTATCCGTTATTAAGCTAACAAAATGCTCAACATCAATATCTATAGAATTCGGTAGAAAATCGACCCATTTGGAAAGTAAGCCTAGTTTAGCAATCGGGGAGTTAGATGCTAAACAAGAAAATGGTGAAGCAATCACCTCATCACCAGGTTCGACATTAGCTAAATTGAGTGTGATTTCCACAGCACTCGTTACATCCGAAGTTGATACTATATATGGGCTTTCTGTAAGTCTTGAAAGTTCACTTTCAAAGCTTTCAACAAAACCACCTCCGGCAATCGCGCCTGAGTCTAATACTTCCAACATATTGTTTTTTATTGCTTCGCTATGAGCTACCTTAAACAACGGATATTTAAACACTATCTAGCCCTGCCTTAATATATCGGAAATTTTCTCTCTGTCTGAATTGGACAGCCACCAACCACAAGGAATATGAACCAACTTTTTATAAAACTGTTCTAAACAAGGCGAGTCACTAGCATATTTTGAAAATATTGTATGAAAATGATTAGGTCTATGTAGTTTCGAAGCTGTCACACCATTTTCTTCTAATTTAGTGATTACATCATCAGAGTCATCACTAAGTAAAGTATATAACCAATAACTAGGTTCAGCTAAAACATCAAACTTAGCAGGTGTGAGTCCAGATACATTAGCTAACACAGTATTAAAATACTTCCCATTATCAATATGTCGCTCAATTTTATTTTGAATACATTTTAATTGAAACAAACCTATTGTTGCGGAAACATTCTGCATGTTATATTTGTAACCAAGATCGGTTATATCAACTTCCGTTCTCGGCACTCCTTTTTCCATCCCGAACCATCTGAATTTTTTAGCTTTTTTAATAAGCCCTTCATCCTTCATACACAAAAAGCCGCCATCAACAGTTGTCATATGTTTTATAGCTTGGAATGAAAAAATACTAAAATCTCCAATGGTTCCTATACAATTATTATCATATTTAGCACCTAATGAATGGGCGCAATCCTCAATTAATATTAACCTATACTTCTCTGCTATATTTTTAATTTTGCCCAACTCAACAGGATAACCTGCATAATGAACAACTAAAATAGCCTTTGTTTTACTTGTGATTTTAGCTAAAATCGATTCGGCCGAAATATTGCCATTTAAAGGATCTACATCCGCAAAAACAGGAACAGCACCAACTTGCAAAATTGATGTATTAGTAGGTTCTGCCGTCATGCTCGTAGTGATTACTTCATCACCTGGTTGTACATTAGACAAATGTAGTGCGGCATGTAACGCAGCGGTACCACTACTCATCGATATTCCATTTTTAATACCAAATTGCTTTTTGAATTGGTCTTCGAATTGATAGACAGCATCGCCTTCAGCAATCATGCCACTATATAAAACACTTTCTAAAGCAGGCATCAGTTCATTCGCAGGGGGCATTCCAACTTTAACGAGCGGGATATTCAATTTTTTCACCTTAATTTTAGTGGTAGTAGAAACGTGCTTTATTTCCAGACAAGAACTTCATTAAGTTGCGTTCTAAAGAAATAAATGATTTTGAATACGTCTTAAATTCAATTTCGAATTTACAACTATTTGCTGCCAGCTTTAGCTGCTCATAACCCTCTTTATGCTTAAAGAAATATGCCGTATGAATATCATCATTTATAATTATTAAGTTGTCATTTACTACTTTAAATTTAATGCTTGGATCCTTCAATGAGAACTCTTCCAACCATCCTGTTAACATTTCAAATTTTTCAGTTAAATCTAAATTTTTATAAAAACTTAGCCCAGGCCTAGATTTCGCAGGTAAACCGGCAACAACAGTATTATCGGGAACATTTTTGGTTACATTTGAGCCATTCATACAAATTGCTTTTTTACCAATATTAACACCTGACCCCACGGTGCAGGTACCAACTAGCCAGGCATCATCATCAATAAAAACAGGGTAACTACCAAACAGAATACAGCCTTCTATTTGTTCCCCGGCGGCTACATGAGTCCATATTTGGGAAAACATACCTACACGCACACCATTCCCTATCGTTAGCCCGCCAGTACCATCTAGTACTGTATTCTGACCAAACCAGCAATGTTGACCAATAGTAACACCTAGACTTGATAAAACTAGCGCATTAGAATGAATGGTTGACCAATCTTTAACAATAACGTCTCCGCCTTCCAATACAAACTTAACTGAATCGCCTATCGTTACGTAATCCTGTATTACAACTCGACTTCCTTCTGGGATTATAAATTTAACATCCTTACCAATACTTACATCTCGACCAATCTCAACAATCCCTTCACCAACAACCTCAAAATTATTCAAAACATATTCCCTAATATATTTATAAAACCGATTTTGTTCTTTTCCTGAATATTCTTGCGTAGCTTGGAGCCATAACTCGTTTTACAGACCAATCATAGGTTAGGAAGAGTCTATCGAATATCCGGAACCATATTATGACCTTCGCTGAATGAGTTTAAATACCCGTTGTTAACTATTATCAGGTAACTATGTCGAAGGTAATGCAATTTTAACCTTACGTGGTATTTCCTAGTACTCTTCGCAAAAGAATACTTAACCAGATAGTTAACGGATGAAATTACTTTATTTATATTAAACCAATAACTGTCGGCACTTTCTAATCTCAGTCTACAGAATCAAGCTGAGCCACTTTCAATCCATTTTGAGACTGTCGCTGTTATTTCTAAGTAAGCGCTATCCCTTGTAAGCCTTGGGTTTGGTTGTTTTTCTGCTTTTTATCTTAAAACAGTCCCAATAGGCCATAAAAATCATTTTCGATAACAGTCTACTGAACACTACGTTTACGGAACGCTCCGCTTACAGTAGTAGAGAAAAAAGAAGCTAAAATTCAGCTTATATAAATAACTGTTTGAAAATTAATCTTCTTTCTTAACGAAATGTCTTATCAGGACAATCATCACAGCTAGCATGCCGCCGAGCATTGTGCCTAATACACAAATCAACGCACGCTTAGGACCCGCTTTTTCTTCTGGCACTAAAGCTGGATCGATTGTTTTAAATACATACTCGTCACGCACTTCAGCAAACATAATCGTTTTTGCTTGCTCTTCAATAAGCTTATAAAGAATTGAGCGTATATCTGCGACATTAGTCATTGCTATTTGTTTATTTAGAAACTCGCTACTTCTATTAGCTTCTGCAACATCGCGCTCTTTCATCACTTTGTTAATATCTTCGACTAACCAAGTCACCCACTGCTGTGCAACGCTAGGTGATAGGTGCTCTACAGATATTGTCACCATGCCTGTATCTTTCGCTGAATTGACCGCAATTACTTTAGTGAACTCTTTAAATGCTTCTTGCATTGAAGGTTCAGGTTTGAATGGCGCTTTTACTTCACGTATCCAGGTTTTGGTTTGCGGGTTATACAGCTCGTCATCATATACAAGCGTATCATTTGCCATGTCCCACTTATCAGCAGCCATTAAGTCAGGCAAGATATTGTGGCTTTGGATGAACTGACTCGCGAATTGGCGAGACTTCATTACTTCGATTGCCATTTGAGTTTTATCGACTCCGCCGCCACCGCCAAGATTAATACCGGCCATACTTGCAAGGCCACCAAACTGGCCTGCTAATGCACTTAGTCCACCGCCTTGTTCTTCACTTGCTGGAGCTAATAAAGCTTCAGACTTGTAGGTGTTGGGTTGCGTTAGGGCAAAAATGACTGAGCCAATGGCGAAAACGGCTGTGATGGCGATGATGAGCCATTTGCCTTGCCAGATGACAGAAAAGAGCTCGCGAAGATCGATTTCATCGTCTGCCGGCGAAGCCGGCGTAAACTGGTGATCTTGTTTGTATTTATTTAGTTCATTGGACATTTAAAACTTATCTCATTATTTAAGTTTTCGAATACGGTTGACGGAACGCTCGCAAGCTCTCTTACAGAACACTTCGTTTACGGTTCAAGCTAAGAGCTGAACGGTCTACGACCTACTGAACGCTCCGCTTATATAAGCTAAGACGAACACTCGCAAGCTCGTTAACGGATAACAGAACGTTCTCAAGCTCACTTACGGAACACTTCGTTTACAGTTTCAGGCTAAGAACGGTACGGTCTGGACCTACTGAACGCTGCGCTACGGATGACGGAACGATCGCAAGCTCTCTTACGGTAAAGATTTAAGAACAAATTATTAATTGCGGGTCTTTATGCTTTTAATCAATCCTGCAAGCATCGCTGAGATTCTTTCAGGATTGATTAAAAGCTCATCCACGAATTTAGTTTCTAGATAGCCTATATCTTTACCTATCATCGCCTGAGTCATAACTTCGGCTAGCGATGCTTTAGCAATATACAAAAACTGTATTTTCTCTTTTGAACCCTGTCGTTCAATTCCCTCTGCAATGTTTGAAGGAACAGAAAGACTTGAACGAGTAATTTGGTCTTTGAATCCCCAATCCCTCAACTCTTTAGTCTCTATGTATATTGAACACGAGAGTTGGTAACTTAGCTGCCAAACTTCAAGCTTTTGAAACTTCATAACCATCCTTGGTTTTAAGTGCTTTGACGAACGCTGCGCTTACCGAATACGGTAGACGGAACGTTCGCAAGCTCACTGACTGTGTACGGAACGGCCTTCGGCCTACAGAACAAAAGCTTAAAGCCGATACGAACGCTTCGCTACTGATAACGGAACGTTCGCAGGCTCACTGACTGAACACTTCGTTTACAGAAAGAGTGGCTCTGCTGTTATCCGTAAGGACGCAGTCCGTTCCGTAGCCGCTTGCGGCGTTCGTCTTAGCTTTATAAGTTTGCGACTGTGGCGAATGCTACGGCGCTGTTGTAGATGATTTGGGTTACTTGCGACCAGAGTGTTAGGTTGTCTTTGTACTCGGTATCTAGTGGCACAATGATGGTGTCGCCTGGTTGTAATGTTGACTCACTGCTAAACCACATTGAGCGCCTTGGTAACATTACTGAGCCATCTGCCTTGATAACATAAGTTCTGTCATCATCCGCTCGCTCTCTTGCACCACCTGACATCGCAAGATATTGGTCGATGGTTTGGCCATCTTTGAATCTATGGGTCGCTGCGTGTTGTACTTCACCCATTACTGCAATGGTTTGCTTAGTCGAAGGTACGTACAGTACGTCTTTATCTTCTAATTGCAGATCGGCTTGCTTAATACCGACTGAGATTGCAGATACATCAACCACTAAACGGCCAACTGCTTGGATTGTTTCCAAGTCTGTTAGCATCATTTGTGCGTCGCTGTAGTTAATTACGTTACCGTCTTTTGATACACCACGAGTAGCAACGTCACGCAGTAGTTGTTCTGCGAGCTTTTTAACTTCTAACTGCTCTTGCTGGCGTACAGACTCACGCACAAATACTGACGATGGTAAGTAGGCATATGGAGTAAAGCCACCTGCTCGCTTTAACACGTCTGCTAATGTCTCGCCGCGGCGGATATTGTAAGTACCCGGGAATTTGACTTCACCGCGTATTTCAACAGACTTATTTTCTTGCCAATCAGGTGTTGTCATTACGGTTAAAATATCACGGCCTTTTAAAGCGATATTTTGCGCAGCGTCGCCTTGAAGCGCAGCTTCAAGCTCAACATTGGTATGTTTGATTGCAGAGCCATCAACCGTAGTGTAAGTACTGGTTAACTCAGCGCGTGGCGTATAGGCACCTTCTTCTAGGCCGCCGGCCGCTGTGACTAAGTCTTTGATACGAGCATTAACCGCTAATGGATAGACACCAGGGTTATTAACGCGGCCGTTAATTGCGACTGCGTTTACACCAGCGCCAGCTCGGCCTTGGCTATTTAGCTTCATGATGATTGGGTAAAGTAGCTCGCCGCGGTTCATCTCACCACTTAACTTGATTAAGTCGCTATCTTCAAACAGGTTAACCAACATCTTGTTGACTTCACCTTTAACCGCTTTAGCGGTTGGATCTTCTGCTTCGCCCTGACTGTTAATGGCAACGCCACCAAGCTCTTTAATATCTGAGAACTTCTTTTGGCTAAGTTGTGAGAATCCAGCTTCAAATAGGTCGTTACCCAGTAGAGAGTTGCCAGATAATGACTGAATCTTTTGTACGCGCTCTTTAACTAGCTTATTTAGCTCATAACGGTTTTGGGTTAGGTCGCTAAAGTTAAAGAAAATCACTTTATCACGTGCTTGAAGTGGTAAGTCTTGCGAAAGCACTTTGCCATTAATCGCTTTTACTGGTGAGAATTGATAGACCTGAATATCACCTTGCTTATTAATTTCACGCACGATGATGGCGTATTCAAGATCGGCTGATACTGAGAGGTCACCCCAAATAGACGGTACTAAGTCGCTAATTTTTTGACCTTGATACCACTGATACTTACCCGGGCGAACCACTGCGCCAACTACCGTAATGGCATCTTCGTACTGAGTAGTAGCACTCTTAACGCGGATCACATCGCCTGCTAGGGCTTTTGTTGCCTTACCTTTATTTGATGTTAAATCGACATTTAAAATTGATTTAAGGCTATTAGCATTAAATCGCTCAACGCTGCTGCGTCTTGGGTAGGCACCAGGTTTAATGCCTGCGGCCATTTCGATTACTTGCGCCATGGTTTCATGCTTTTTAAGCTCATAAATAGCAGGGCGACGTACTTCACCGGTTACGCTAACTAGACCACCAACCGATGGAATGAATACCACATCACCTGAGCGTAAGTTAATGTCGCCAGATGCATCACCACGAAGCAGTAGATCATACAAGTCCATGCTACCGACTAATTTGCCGTTACGCTTAACTTGGATATTACGTAAAGAACCAATCTCGTTAATTCCGCCGGCAACAAACAAAGCTTGGGTAATGGTTGAAAGACTTGAAACCGTGTATGAGCCAGGTTTGTATGCATCACCGGCCACAAAGATACGAATAGAGCGCAGCTCGCCCATGGTGATGTTTGACTGAATACCAATCATCTGCTGGCTAATACGACTCGTTAATGTTTCGCGCAGCTCACTAAAACTTAAACCTGCAACTGAGATAGGACCAAGCTCAGGGAACTGGATAACCCCTTCACGATTGATAACAAGGTCGTACTCTTTATTGTCTTTACCAAAAAGCTGTACTTTGATGTTGTCACCAGGGCCTACAAGGTATTCACTTGGTACAGGCACATCTGATACTGGTGCAAACGTTGTTGGCTCACCTGCAAACAGGTCATAACCAAAGCGTTTCAACTCTTTTTTAGCTGCATCATCTTCAAATTTTAACTGCTCGTCTGATTTGTCATTTAGCGGCTTACCAAACTGATCAAATTGAATTAAATCGCCATTTACATCGTACTGGGCACGAGGATTAACTAGGTTTGGATTTTCAAGTTGCGGTTGTGAGCTACTGCTACCACCTAACATTGAAGGGTCGATACCATACTGCTGTGCTAAGCGTTGCTGCTCAGATGCTGGAAGATTTTTAAATTGCTCCATCATTTGTGGAGAAGGCGTGATAGCACTTGCCTGCCCTGACAGTAGTATCAGCGCTGACATACCAGCAATGATGAGTTTTTTAGTCTTGTTAAGCACCAGTAATCTCCGAGAGAGGTTAAAAATCTAATACGATAAGAGCTGAGACGAACGGCCTACGGCCTTACGGCACGTGACTGTTTGCATCAATTGAATGTCACTACAGAACGCTTCGCTTACGGTAAAAGCAAAGCTAAAAAAACGGTTTACAGCTGAGACGGTAAAAGCAAAGACGATCCTAGGTTCTAGGTTCTAGGTTCTAGGAAAATCAAAAGATTAAAGCTAAAGCGAACAGACTGAGTTACTTCTAGATTCAGCAAGTTATGTCTTGTAGGTTGGGCTTTATCCCATCAAATACTTATACCATCTATAGAAGCGACGGCATAAATGCCGACCTACTTTTAAAGAAGGTTCTAGGTTTATAAACAGTTCCTAGGTCCTAGGTTCGAGGGAAATCATTAACATCTAAAGCTAAATGTTGTTTGCTGTTGATTTTGGTCTTTGGCTTTCCTAGCAGTGAGCTTGCGAACGCCCTAGTACCTAAAACCTATAAGTGAGCTTGCGAACGCCCTAGAACCTAGAATCTATAAGTGAGCTTGCGAACGCCCTAGAACCTAGAACCTAGCACCTTATCAGTTTTCAGACACGCTACCGACCCGCGTGGCGGCCAGAGGCCTTCGGCTATCGCTTAACGAATGAAACTATTCATTCGATGTCTTCAGACACGCTACCGCCCATGGATTGCGGCTTCCAACGTGCCCATCCGCTTGGCGGATATGTCTAATTTTGTGTTACTTTCAAATTAACTTAAGGTAGGTTCAGCTCGTGCCTCTATCTTAAATCAACTTATTCCTATCTTTTTCTTTCTCTTTCTCTTTGCTCTAACATAGTCATAGTGTCTGCAAACTTGGCCTTCAAAACAGAGTAAAGCAATTTGTTCTATACTAATGACTTCACTAACATGAGAGTTAGTCTTAAAACATCACTAACATGACAGCTAGCCTTACAAGTTACTAAGACCAACTAATCGCGACAATCAACCACTATAATTAGTAACTAATCAGTTACTAATTCATTAGTTAATCGGTTACTCATAACCAGTTACTCGTAAAAAGACGAGCCATCCTCATGCCATAGAGACTGCTCCTCAAAGTCACAGCTTTTTTCACCAATGCATTACAAAGGTAAAAATTTGAGAAGCGCAGAATTATACACTAACGAGCTTACTTGAGCAGTAACTCTAAGCAATCACTTGCGTTAGTTGCTGAATCTTTATGCACTTGTAAACTCTGTCGTTAGGTTTTAGTTATTTTTTGCGCTTAATGGTTTAATCATTTAGTTCTGAACTCAGTTAATGCTAATGCACTAAATTAGCCGCTTACTCGTTAAAGACTCAATGGTATAGCCCTCGCTCAGCCACTACATTTTATCTATGGCTAGACTATAGCTAACCTAGGCCATACTCTTAATACTCTTAATACTCTTAATACTCTTAATACTCTTAATACACTGAACTAAACTGAACTGAACTGAACTAAGTATTCAATCTTGTTAATCCCACTATCAACACCTAAAGCTAACACCTAAAGCTAACACCTAAAATTAACAGCTATAGTTACCGCCATAAAAGCGCATAAAAAATCTAGCGTCGCGATTGTCGCTATGGCAAATATCCTACAAATTTAATAGTAAAATACCTACTTTTGATTTATTAAGCTTAAACGAGCTAGGTAATTTATTTAATCGGTTTTATCGAATCTCTTTCAACGGCTACTCGTTGCTGTTTACCCATCAAATCAAACAGTACGAAGCAGCGCTTCTCACCATTTGATTCATCGAAAATCCCTTCTAACTCAGTAAATGGACCTTGAGTAAAACGGACTTTATCTCCTGCCTCTATCTTTGGCAGCGTTATGGCTTCATCTTCTTGCGGGGATATTGTTGATAGCAGCTTATGTTCGCGCATTTTGATTGCATGAATAATACTGTCATCTATCGGTGTCATTAGCTCTTTACAACCAACGATTCTTATCACGCCACGTGTGTTATGAATTTTGGCCACGCTGGTAACTTGCGGGTCAAAGTTGATAAATAGATAACTGGGAAATAGCGATACGCGTCGTATACTTGTTTGCCCTTTTTGTATCTTTTCTTCTGGGTAACTAGGCAAATAAGTTTCAATTTGCTGAAGCGCCAAGTTTTGCTGAGCTCGAGCTTCGCCCCGAGATTTGCAATATAGTAGATACCAAGCCTTCATTTCGTTCTCTCATGTAATCTAACGAGCGCACTTTACAATCAGTGGCGCCCTATTCGCCGCATGGATACTAACAAATTTGTAAGTTAAATTGAAAGCCGAGACGAATCAAAGTAAAGCCTAAGCCTCATTTCTAATGTCTGTTTGATCACTGATTCAGTCAATCGTACTCTAGTGGTTATTAAGTCGGCAGTTACGTTTTCAAAATTGACTTTAGCCGTCCATAAAGGGTATATAAGGTAGGCTTTATCGCATTTGACGCTATTTTCAGCGCCAAATGACAAAAACTAGAATACAAGCCAACAATAAAACAGCTTTTTGATTAACAAAAACACCACAGACTTAACACCTCTTGGCTAATTACGTTAATTAGAAGCTGTAATAATTTAAGTAAAACAAATTTCTGTAGCGATATTTGAGTTGCAGGCAATCACAAGCGAAGGTGGAAGAATACATGAGCGTAGCAAAACCTCAGGGGACGATGCTCGGGCATCCTAAGGGACTGTTCCTGTTGTTTACAACAGAACTATGGGAACGATTCAGTTATTACGCAATGCGCGCCATTTTGGTGTTGTATCTAGTTGATAAAGTACAATCTGAAGGCGGACACGGTCTTGGTTGGACACAGGGCGAGGCTATTTCGCTTTATGGTACGTTCACCGGTCTTGTATATTTGACCCCTCTGATAGGTGGTTGGTTAGCCGATAATTACCTGGGTCAACGTAGATCTATCATGATTGGTGGTGCCTTAATGGCCGCTGGTCAATTTATCTTGGCGCTGCCACACAACTGGATCCCTGGTTCTGAAACCTTGGCCTTTTATTTTGGTCTTGGTACGTTAATCTTGGGTAACGGTCTGTTTAAGCCAAACATTTCAACTATGGTTGGCGACCTGTATGAAGAAGGCGATCATCGCCGTGACGGTGCATTCACCATCTTCTATATGGGTATCAACGTAGGTGCATTCCTTTCAGGTATTATTGTTGGCTCGGTTGTTGCTGCTTACGATGGTAACTTCCAGATGGGCTTCTTGTGCGCCGGTGTTGGTATGGTGCTGTCACTGATCATTCAATTCGTATTTGCACAAAGATTACTTGGTGACATTGGTCGCAAGCCAGCGGCTAAGCTTGAGAAAGAAAGAGCCGAAGCTGCAGGTGATGTACGTAAAGAGCCATTGACTAAGATTGAGCGCGATCGCATTAAAGTGATCATGGTTATGGGTTTATTCACTATCATCTTCTGGGCTGGTTTTGAGCAAGCCGGTGGTTTGATGAACCTGTTCACAAATGACTTTACCGATCGCATGATTGGCGGTTGGGAAGTTCCAACTACATGGTTCCAATCTCTTAACGCCATGTTCATTGTTATTTTTGCGCCAGTAATCGCCTCTATCTGGATCCGCTTAGGTAAGAACGAGCCAAACTCACCGGTTAAATTTGCATTAGGTCTTGTGCTACTCGGTATTGGTTTCCTATTTATGATCGGTGCTGTATTAGAGATGGGCGGCGACGCTAACGCTAAGTCAAGCATGTGGTGGTTAGTAGGTGCATACTTCTTCCATACTATGGGTGAGTTATGTCTATCTCCAATCGGCCTATCTATGGTGACTAAACTTGCTCCACTGCGTATCGCCTCATTAATGATGGGTGCATGGTTCTTGTTCATTGCTATCGCTAACAAGGTTGGCGGCGTGGTAGGTTCATTTATTGGACATGCTGGCGAAAAAGAAGAGCAGCTTGCAAATGCTATGGCTATCTTTGCTGGCATCGCAATTACCTCTGCAATTTCAGGTATTATCCTGTACTTCATGGCTGATAAGCTAGTTGACTGGATGCACGGTGCTGAGGATGGCCCGCATACTGAAGAGCAAGCTCTAGAAGAAGAGATTGCTGTTACTGCAGAGCATGAAGCGATTAGAAGATAAGAGATCCGGTTTAGGCTAAGACGGTTAGTGCTTAGACGGAAAAGCCGAATGAGCTAAGACGGTCGAAGCTGAGACTAAAGCCGGAAAAGCTTGAAACAGAAAAATGCCAGAAGAGTCATCTTCTGGCATTTTTGTTTTTAAGATTTATAGCTGGTTTAAGCAGAGGCGTGGAAGGTCAGACAAGCTACAAACACGGCCTGTAATGTACTTTTGGCTTTTCACCACAGAGAAATGCGCTTCACGCTACAATCAAAAGCCAAAAGCTATTCACCACGGCGAATATGGCGAAGCCATGTGCTAATAAGCGAGAGCTAGGGATAGCGAACTGGCCGTTAAACACGGATGTTATTGGGGCACGGAGCGCTTCGTGGTAAAAAAGCCTTTAAATCACTAGTTAAAAACCAAAACCATGCACACAAAGGACACTGTAATCCGTTTTACGTCTCAGCTTTCAGATTGTATGTAATCTAGCAGGAGCAAAGCAACGCTCTAGCCAGCCGTAGGCTGTACTAGCAGGCCAAAGGCCGATCTTCTTAGCTTAAAACCGTCAGTGCAGCGTTCCGTAAGTGAGCCTGCGAACGTTCCGTACACCGTAGGCTGTAAAACGTTCCGCTTCTCCGCTTGCGCTCTTTTCTGCGATCGCCCCTATTTTAATGACAGTTGAATATATCCGCCGGGCTGGGTGCCTGGGTCATGGATCAATCCATAGAACTGGTTATCTAACAGTTGTTGCTTGTGTTTGCTTACTTGAGTAGAGATACATAATTGCTCTCCAAACAGCAGGGTTCTAAATTGAACACTAGGCTTGCTCCAATTTGTCATGCCAAGCTGTAACGAGTCTGCAAGCGCTATGCGGGATAATCCCTCATTATTTTTTAGATAACACCTAAATTCACTTCCCGCTGTCGCAATAGCGGCTCGATATTGAGTGAGTTCGACCACGACATAAGCCATATCAACCACAATGCCAAGTCGAGACTTAGCCATACGATCGTTAAGATAGACCAGCATATTAAAAGGTTCGGTGATGACAGGTGACATACCGTTGCTATACAACTTGAGTTTATGATTTACAAAGCTCTTTAGTAGCACTGAAGCAAACGCTGCTCGGTTGTCATGAGGATGAAAGTGGGCCATATACATCATGACATGGTTTTCATCTATCATGGCGGTATCGATAAAGTGGGCACTCACCTCGTTGGTATTAAACAAGCTATAGTCAATCACAACATCGCTATACTCAACCCGACTCGGCGGGAAAAGCTGTTGTTGCAAGCTTTTAGCGGCTTCGCTACTTTGCTCCAATAACGCCAAATTTTCATTTAATTCAAGATAGGATAAGGATTCTTGCTCATCAAAATTCAATGACTCTTCAAATGAGTTATTCAGACATTCGCGAATGGAATTTTCGATTAGATATAAATCAGAGACAGGTTTAACGAGGTAGTCACTGGCACCATGTCTTAATGCGTCAATAACATCAGACATTGCTTGATTACCCGATATGATGATCGAAGGAGTGCCAGGCCTATGTTTATTCATCGCTTTAAGCATATCTAAACCACCGAGTTTGGGCATACTTAAATCTGCAATGACAATATCAAACTGTTGTTCTTTAAAGCGAGTGAGTCCTTGCTCACCATTATCAGCTTCTATTACTTCTGCACCGCGGCTATCTAGATAAGATGTGACCAGTTTACGAAAAACTGGATCGTCTTCAACAAAAAGTATCGTAAGCTCTTTTAGCGCCATAAACTGCCCTTAATTGACAACAACGCAAACAACACTTTTTGTTTGCGTGTTAAGTAGAGCTTTTAGTTGTTATTCCCCACTCTACCAATGTTATTCTAGTTCTTGCATATATTCGTCAAGCAACTCGTCATCATCGTCACTTTGAGGTACATCGCCGTCATATACCTTATAATCCAAATGCTGAAAATAAGCATCTTTAACAAAGGTATATGGATCTAGAGCGTTATCAACCAATCGTTCCTGATCGATTGCAGATGCTCGGGTATGCAAGTTTTTAAGACCCCATTTTAGTACTGATTGCCAAAACGTTAGCTCAGACAGGGGAAAGTATAGATCATCAACCCAATCTGAGGCGATTTCACGAGTAACATATGGACCGAAAAATGGCGCCATGAAATAAGGACCATTTGGCACACCGTAATAACCAAGCACTTCACTGAAGTCGTCTTGTTTACGTGGCATGCCCATCATGTCGGCTACATCAATTGTCCCGAGTAGCCCTAATGTGGTGTTAACCGTAAAACGTCCACCAGCATTTGCAGCCCAGCCCCACTTACCTTGTAACGTGTTATTTATCAGACTCGATGGCTCTTCAAGGTTAAGTACGAAATTATTAATGCCACTTTTCAGCGGTCGCGGGACATAGTCATTGTAGCCATGTGCGACGGGGCGATAAAAGTATCTATCCATAAACAGATAGTTAAAGTCCCACATCGCCCTGTTAAAGCCCTCTATGGGATCTCTTGGGTCGTTATAGGTTACCGTTATTTGCTGGTCACTATCCATAGTGGGATCAGTGGCATTTTCTGCAGCTTCAATTGAAGGCATTCCAAATATCGCCAGAGAAAGCACAATCCATTTAAACTTCATAATTGTCTCTTTGAAAAGGAGTCCATGTACTCGTCATTACTTTCACGCATTTCGACTCACGCCTTAATACATGAGATAAAAATTCATATTAAGTTTTCGACTAACTATCGCTAGCAATCTGTTTTAATTCAATAAAAACAGTATCAATCTATGTCACTTTGCATCGTACATCTGTTAAAGCAAAATTCAAGCTAAAGTGCTGTAGCCTTAGTGTCGATATACGTAACAAGACCGTTTATGGTTCCAAAAATGTATAAAAGTAGTCGAAAATCTTTATTTTTACATTTAAGGTGGATAAGGATACTGAGTAAGCCTATAAGATCAAACATAAATTTGTGTACAAACATATCTAAGCAGTCGTTTAAACCCTTGTAACACTTAACAAGAGCATACTTTGAATACGGTAACGGAACTCTTTACAGCTGCAAATCATCAACAAGGCAAAGGTTTGTCAACGGCAAAGCCTGTTAGCTCTTTGGTGCCGGTGTCGCTGCAGACTCCTCAACCAGGATTAGGTCCTCAACTCGGAACAAGTCATCAAAGTGGGCTGAGCGTTATGCTTGCAGGTCAGAGCTTTAGCCTAAAACCTACGCAAGAGACCCAATTACCGCGCCTTAACCAATATTCAAACTTCATGTTAAATATAGTGCAAATCAACGGCACTATAAAACAGAGCATACTTTTAGCCTTAGGCCAGACACTTAGACTCCCTTTACCGCAAGCTCTGCTAACCATGATCAGCAATGCCAATGGCCAAGAAAAAAAATTACAACTATTAGCTAAACGTAAAGATGGCTATCAACTACCGAACGCAGAAATACATGACAGTGAGCTAATATTTGATAAAGGTCCAAGGATCGAGTTAGCAAGCCTTGGCTCTCTCAGTTGTGGGCACTATGTGGCATCGATTAAAAGTACCAATGATCAGTTGTTCCTGCAGTTAGTCCCGATTAAGTTACAAACTGAAGTTAACCTGATCCCTGAGCAGGCATCAGACGAAAAACAGAACGAAATAGCAAGTCAGCCAATAGTAGAAAAACCGGACTCAAAATCAGCTCAAAAAGCCGATATGAACTTTCAATATAGAAAATTATTCAAAGCATTAGAAAGCATCGAAGTGAAGCTTGCTGATAGCGATGTAACTGGCTTAAACAAAACTGAAATAACGGAAAAAACAGCTCAAGCTTCTACTCAAATCTCAAATGCAGCCACTCGTGAAGGCTTCTTAGCTGGTGCACTGATAAAAGCCGGTGGGCTCCCAAAATTGGCCGCTGCCACACTTAATACAAAACAAAGTCTTGCCAGCGTGCTTCTCAAGTCGCTCCCTATGATGATGCCTGAAACGTTAACCGAGTTGAGTCAGCCTCAACGGCTAAAGCTAATCACAGCTCAACTCTTTAGCCCCTCAGTCTCTCCCAACGAATGGCTTAATACGTCACTTTCGAGTCACTTCAGCACTATGGGTTTACTGCTTCAATTACTATTAGCAAGAGCCTCTTCGCAAAGTATTTCCCCCGAACTCATGCAAAAGCTAGCAAAGCTACAAAGTTACCTAGCGCTCCCTGAGGCAATAATGAAATTACTCGAGGCAGCACTGGTTAACGAGTCGCTGGCAAACATTTTTAATAATTTAAGTCTTTATCAGCAGGCATCAACTAAAACTGAAGTGGCCACTCATTACTATTTTGCTCTGCCCTACTCTATCAATCATTATCAAGAGCAATTAGAAGTGCATGTGCAAAAAGAAAACAGTACTAAGCAAAACGTTCCAGATAAAGATAGTGCTAATAAACACAGCTGCACGTGGAAACTACAATTAAAGTTTAACTTAGCCAGTGGCCCATTATTAATTAGTGCACAAGCAGCACAAGCAAATAGAAATCATGAAAAGCCAATAAACGGATCCCTTAAGCTAAGCTTCTGCAGCAGTAGTGACACCCTGATAGCTAAAATAAAACTGCTAACACCAGCACTTACGCACAAAATCGAAGCTGTCGGCTTTAGTCAAGTTTCAGTAACGACTAAACAAGAAAATGTACCTGCCAGCATTTTGCCAGGCGAGCATTACTTAGTGAAAGTTCATGTATAACATCACAATGCAAGATTTAGCCTTCAGTGAACCTATGACCAGGGAAATACTAGTTGAACACTACAATGAAAGAGTCTAACAAACCAACAAAAGCTGTAGCGCTAAATTACCAGGCGGGTAGTGCGCCAAAAGTCACTGCAAAAGGTGAAGATAAACTCGCAGAAGAGATTATCGCCATAGCCCAACAAGCAGGGGTTCATATTCATCAAGATGAACATCTGTGTGATTTCTTACAGCGATTAGAGGTTGGTGATGAGATCCCAGCCGAGCTTTACTTACTTATCGCAGAGCTAATCGCGTTTGTATATGTGCTAGACGGCAAGTTTCCAGAAAAATGGGACAATTTACATCATAAGATAATGGAAGAGGTTTAAAGAAGGTCCGAGGTCCGAGGAAAGGCAAAGAAAGGTCCTAGGTGAAAGCTAAGATGGACGAAAAAAACAAAGATGAACGGCCTGCGGCCTTACGGCACGTGACTGTTTGTTTGATTGAATGTCACTACGGAACGCTTCGCTTACGGAAAACAAAAAAAACACTGCGGTAATTGGAATACAAAGCCGAAAAAGTGAAGGAGATAAATAAGTCAGAAGACTCAGCCTGTACCGTCTTAGTCTGTAGCATCTTAGCCAGTACTAACCCTTTTAAATGTAGGTCGGGATTTATCCCGACAAATTTTGTGTTTGCCTCCCAGATTGATGGGCTGAAGCCCAACCTACAAAAAATTATTTTATGTGCTCTCATCTTGGCTCTCACAGCCCCAGGAGGTTTCATCTCAGCCTGTATAGTCTTAGCTTAAACCGTCATCGCAGCGTTCTGTGAGTGAGCCTGCGAACGTTCCGTTATCCGTAAGCCCAGCGTTCGTCTCAGCCTTTGATTGTATAGCAGGACGAAGTCAGCTCTAGCACCTAGAAGCGCAGCGCCCTAGATTCTTCTTCGCTTGTACCGTCAGCGCAGCGTTCTGTGAGTGAGCCTGCGAACGTTCCGTTATCCGTAAGCGAAGCGTCCTCGCAGTGAGCCTGCGAACGTCCTGCTACTTTCCATGCAGTCGGATCAACAGTTCGGCTTCGGCTTTTGGTAGCTCACACTCTTCAATCAGTTCTGCAACTCCTGCGCCTAGAGCAACCATCTTCATTGCACGAGAATATAGTCTAGCTTGCGGATCTTGTTGGCTACTCTCTTCCAGTTTTTCATCTTGTTGTGTTAGCTTTTTCTCAAGCTCTAGCATTCGACGCCCAACACCAATGGTGCCACTTCTAAGCTCTTGTAGTTCGCGCTTAACGGCTTCTCTTTGCTTATCGCCTTCTTTTACTAACAAAGTTAACGCATCAACTTTTGCTCGTAGCTCGCCAGTCTGTTTTTGTAAATAAAACACCAACGCAAGGCAGACAACGATGAATAGTAACGCTGCTGCGATTAAAATTTCTTCAAAAATCATTAATAACTCATTTTTTAAATATCTAAGAAGGACGCTGCTAGAGCGTGATTGCGTCACTTCGAGGGCGTCGCCTTGCTCCTTCTAGGTTAAAGCGAAGAAGGACTTAGGTCCTAGGAAAATCAGGTTCTAGGAAAATCAATAAACAGTAAGGCTAAGACGAACGGCCTGCGGTCTTACGGCACGTGACTATTTGTATTAACTGAATGTCACTACGGAACGCTTCGCTTACGGAAACACGAAGAAAGGCGTCGCGTTGCTCCTTCTAGATTAAAGCTATGAAGGAGCTAGGTCCTAGGAACATCAAAAAATTAAAACGAACAGACTGAGTCACTTCTAGACTCAGCAAGTTATGTTTTGTAGGTTCGGATTTAGCCCATCAAATACTGATGCCATCTATAGAAACGACGGCATAAATGCCGACCTACTTTAAAAGAAGGTTCTAGGTTTGGCAAAAGAAACTTTACACTTAATCGATACAAGCTTTTGCATTTGCTTTTGCATTTCCTAGGACCTAGCAGCGAAGCGTCCTCGAAGTGAGCCAGCGAACGCCCTAGCAGGACGAAGTCCGTTCTCGCCCCGACTTTAAATCTGCGTTAGTTCCATCCACTCTTCATCAGATAGTAACTTATCTAGATCAACCAAAATCAATAATTCACTCTCGCGGTTACTCACGCCTTGAATAAACTTGGCGCTCTCTTCAGTTCCTACATTCGGTGCGTTATCAATCTCAGAGCGGCGCAGGTAAACAACCTCAGCAACGCTATCGACTAAAATACCGATAACCTGCTTTTCAGCCTCAATAATAACGATACGCGTTGAATCATTTACGTCAGCTGACGCTAAACCAAAACGTGAACGGGTATCGATAACGGTGACAACATTGCCACGTAAGTTAATAATACCTAATACATAGTGAGGCGCACCAGGTACAGGCGCTATCTCGGTATAACGCAATACTTCTTGTACCTGCATTACATTGATACCATAGGTTTCATTATCGAGCTTGAATGTTACCCACTGTAACACTGCATCTTCGGTTCCCGCTGCTACGGCTACACTGTTTGAACTTGTCATAATCGCCTCAATCTATAGCTCTGCAGCTATTTGTCTAATCAATTCTTTAATATTTATACCAACCAAACCGATTGGCTAACCACTGTTAAATGCTAATAATGTGCTAGTACGCATAATATTGATAACTAAAATAGATAGTTACTTGTTTCTATGCCGCATATAGCCATTGAATTCCCATTAATAAATCTATTATCTAAAATAGGTGCTCATTTTTACTATGGTGCAAGCATCGCAGTCTAATGCAAGACAGCCAACAATCTTTCCCTATTGCCCTGTATCGACTGCTCAGCACTATTCTTTACCTTGCCTTCTGTATCTTGGCTTCTTTACCTGAGCATCTTTACTAGGTCATAGATACACTGGCATCAATAGTGTGGCATCTTTATCTGAGCAACTTTACCTGAACAGCTTTACCTTAGCCCCCCTGCGCAACCCTAAGTCGTTAATACTATGGGGCGATGAGTAAATAAAAATCATCCGAACTTTATATGGTTATGCTGTCTTGACTACCCAGTCTTGACAGCCTAAGCCTGAACCCAACATCTGTACCAAGGCCTCAACATTTAAAATGCCGCACATGCGCTCTTTTACCACACCAGCAAGCCATGGCCGTTTACCTGCTTGGCTACGCCAATTAATGTCAGATTTTTTAATCGATATTGTGTCAACTAATGACTCACACGCAAGGCCCCAATCGCTATTTTCTAGTAGAACAACATATTGATAGGTCACATTCTCGCTTAATTGCTCATCATATTTTTCAGGCATCACCCAAGCGCAAGTATCGACAACATTAAGTTGTGCTTCTCGATGCTGTTGCACTCCCATATACCAAGACGGCCGTCCCATGAGACGAGTGATCCTATCAACACTCACAATGCCCCCTAAACTCACTAAAGGTACTGCTAGCGTCAAACCCGCCACTTTAAAAAATAACACCTGAAACTCTTCATCTAGCTGCTCCAATAGTGTTTGAGTAGACACTAAAGGCTCATTGATTAATTGCTCTGTAGTTTGAGGCGTTAGATCCTGCGGCTGGGCGCTATCGCTGATAACTGCTGAGTCAGCGAGCAACTCAGACTCAGGTTCAATTTTTGTATGATGACTAAAAGTTGAATCATGGCTAATTGAAGCTATGCCGGCAGCAGGCGAAATATCGGTAAGAGTGTCAGCACTGGCTAACGTCGCTGTCGAGTATTGCGGCTCAACCTTGTTGGCACTTTCTTGAGGTGAGCGAGCGAACAATTGCTCTAATGCTTGTCGACTTAGGCGCTCATCTGCCTCTCGGCTTGCTAATTTTGTGCATTCTAGGGTTTTACTTTGTGCGTAATCGCCTTCTGTTACGCTACTCGCTACTGCGCACTTTGTTTGCGGCTCATTAAGCAGCAACGAGAAATAATCACATACTGCATCATCAACTGATTTTGACATGTGATAAGCCCTTCGCAAGTAAATAATCGAGTAATCTATCGTACGCTTTTACGCCACGGCTATTAGGGGCGTAATGGGAAGCAGGTAAATGGCTCAAACTGGCATCTCTAAATTTGGTATCAACAGGGATCACGTCCTGCCATAACTCTTGGTTATAATCTTCATTAAGTTGTAACAATGCAGCTGAGGCCGCGCGAGTGCGTTTGTCATACATGGTTGGCACTATGGTGTAGCTGTATTGGATTTTTTTTGATCGCCCCATTAACAACATGGTTTTCACCATACGGTCTAGACCTTTAAGTGCTAAGAACTCAGTTTGCACCGGCACAATAATATGCTCACTTGCGGCTAACGCATTAACCATTAACACCCCCAGTACTGGCGGGCAATCTATCAATACTACATCGTACCTATCTTCGATTAACTTTAAGGCCTTGGTTAAGATGAGCCCCATGCCTTCTTGATGACCTAAACTCCGGTCTATCGTCGCTAACGCCATCGTTGAGGGCATTAAATCTAATCCCACGACATTGGTCGGTACAATATGAGCCTGTACGACATCACTCGTTAAGCGCTTATTCGCTAAAAACAGATCGTATAAAGAACAGGGTAATTGCTCACTATCAATACCAAGATAGTACCCAAGGGATGCATGGGGATCGGTATCAACCATCAACACCTTCAGACCACGTTTCACAAACGCACCCGCTAGACTGGCAACAGTTGTTGTTTTCCCCACCCCACCTTTTTGGTTTGCTATGGTCCAGATTTTCAAAGGATAATCCCCGGTTATAAGATTTAGTTTTAGCGCTTGTTAATCAGCTGTACTGCTCAGTGTTAGTGCTTAATGCTAGTGCTTAATGCTAGTGCTTAATGCTAGTGCTTAATGTTAGTGCTTAATGTTAGTGCTTAATGTTAGTGCTCAGTGTTAGTGCTTAATGCTAGTGCTCAGTGTTAGTGCTTAATGCTAGTGCTCAGTGTTAGTGCTTAATG